>NZ_CALADU010000052.1 GCF_937890665.1 uncultured Subdoligranulum sp. | reverse complement strand
TCTGCACATCGGCGTATTCGCCGGACGCGATGAACTGCACCATCAAATTGCCAAGGGCGGTCCCCTCCGTGGGGCCCGCGTAGACCGGCAGGCCGGTGGCATTGGCGGTCATCTGGTTCAGATACCCGTCCTGGCTGCCGCCGCCTACGATGTTGACGCTCGTGTAGCGCCTGCCGGTCAGGGTCTGCAGCGACGCCACCGCGCGGCGGTAATCGTCGGCCAGCGAGTTATAGATGGTCTGCATCACTTCGCCGGTGGTCTGCGGGCGCGGGTATCCCGCCTCGGCACAGGCGGCCGTGACCTCGTCGATCATCGAAGACGGGGCCAGGAACCGCGGATCATCCGCGTCCACCATGCCGGGGAACGCACCGCTTTCCTGCGCGGCAGCGATCAGTTCCGGGAATCCGGGGCGGCGCCCGCCGGGGTCGCGCGCGCCCAGTTCCCGCCGCACGCTCTGGATCATCCACAGGCCCATGATATTTTTCAAGTAGCGGTACGTCCCGCCATAGCCGCCCTCGTTGGTAAAGTTGGCCGCGCAGCTTGCCGGGGTCGTGATGGGGCTGCCGTTCTCCACGCCCAGCAGGCTCCATGTCCCACTGGAAAGATAGACCGCGTTCTCGTCCCGCGCAGGCACCGCCAGCCAGGCGGAGCCGGTGTCATGGGTGGCGGGCAGCAGCACCGTGCAGTCGAAGCCGGCTGCCTCCCGCACTTCCGGTGTCAGGCGGCCCAGCGCGGTGCCGGGCATGCGGATGGGTTGGAAGATCGCGCGGGGGATGCCCAGCTTTGCGATGAGTTCCGCATCCCAGTCCCGGCTCCCCGCCCCCACCAGCGCGGTGGTGGACGCGTTCGTGTATTCGTTGGCGGCCACACCGGTCAGTTTATAGTTGAGATAGTCCGGCACCATCAAAAAGGTGCGGGCTGCGGCAAGCTGTTCGGGGTGTTCCCGGTTCAGCGCCGCAAGCTGGTAGGCGGTGTTGAAGGGCTGGTACTGGATGCCGGTGCGGGCGTAGTGTTCGCTGAACGGCAGGATAGATTCCAGCCGTTCCCGCTCCCCCTCGGTGCGGCTGTCCCGGTAGGCTACCGTATCGCCGATGATGCGGCCGTTTTCGTCCAGCAGCACAAAGTCCACCGCCCAGGTGTCGATCCCCAGGGTGGCGGGCGTGAATCCAGCGGCTTTGCAGGCTTTCAGCCCGGCCAGGACGTTCTCCCACAGGCGGTCCATTTCCCAGCAAAGGTGGCCGTTTTTCTCCGTCAGGCGATTCTCAAAACGGTACACTTCTTTCAAGTGCATCCGGCCGTCCTCCACCCAGCCCACAATGTGCCGACCCGAGGACGCGCCGATGTCGATGGCAAGATGACAGGTCACGATCCGTACCGCTCCTTTCTGCTTGTTCTGTTCCCAGTATAATGCACCCGCGCGCAAAAAATAAGCGCGTGATTTACAATAAAATCACGCGCTTATTTAAGCAGAATCCTGTTATTTGTCGGAATTGCACAAACGGTCCCGGTACTCTTTCGGCGTTATGCCAAAGGTCTTCCTGTAAATGCTGTAAAAGTAGCTGGTCGTTTCATACCCCACCGCTTCGGACACCGCCAGCACCGGCAGATTTGTGGTGCGCAGAAGCTGCTGGGCACGGTCCAGCCGTTTTTGCTGCAAAAGTTCTTTGAACGTGCTGCCGGTGACCTGACGGATCAGGGCGCTCAGGTACGGCAGCGACACATGGTACTGTTCTGCCACACGGGACAGGCTGGCGTCCCGGCAGTCGTCCTCAATTTCCCGCAACGCGGCCAGCACCAGCGGGCTGCCCCGCCCCGTTTCGCCCTGGGCTTCCACACACTCATGGTGGTTCAGCAGGTCCAGCAGCAACATGGCCATACGCATCTGGTTGGCGCGCCGCGCCCCCGGTTCGTTGTTCAGCAGGCTCCACACCATGCTTTCGACCAGATTCTGCACCGGCAGAAGGTCCGCCGTGTGGCACAAAAGATGGGTGATCTCCGTCCCTCCGTTTTGCAGCGTTCCCAGCAAAAAGCGCCCCAGCAGGCTGCCCGTCCCCACGATCTGAAAGGCAAAGTCAAAGAACTGCGGCAGGACAATAAAATTCACCGCCACGTCTCCGGCGTCTGCCCGCTGGATCGCATGGCTGGCCCGCTGGTTCAAAAACAGCAGTTCCCCGGCCCGCAGATGCACCGTGGTTCCGCCGCCGATGATATGGGTGATCTGCCCGGTGCAGACATACATGATCTCTACATAGTTATGGCTGTGGCGTGGAAAGGCCACGAACCGCGTATGCGGCCGGATCGTGATCATCTGCCCCTGGCGCAGCAGCTTGGCTGCCTCCACCTCAAACTCCTGCCCCGTAGCGTACAGGGTGCGGTCCAGTGCTTCCCCATCCCGCAGCCGCCGTTCCTCCGGCGTTATGCGGGAAAGTGTTTCCAACAATTCAGCATCCATCGGTATTTCCTCCGGGTTCTATTATAGTTGCAGTATTTCTAATTGTACAGTGCTGCAAAGTGAAACAGGGCATTTGTTACAGGTTCGATGCCGTTGCCCCTGGCTGTTTTTCCCTTCACTTGCTGTGCAAATGCAAGACTTTTTCAAATCGTTATTTTTCTCCTGCGTGCCCGCTTTTATAGCGTTCGGGCGCCATGCTTTCCACAACAGCAGTGGCCGTTGTGGTCAACTGGTCAAGGGTCATCGGCAGCTTACCGGCCACCCAGTCACGGTACATGGCGACCATGCCGCCGGAAGCAAAGCGGATCGAAAACAGAAACCTTTCCGGCGAAACGCCCTGGGGCGGGTGGGCGGTCATGCACTCGATAAAAAGATCCCGCAACTGCTCCGTAGCGGCCTGCGCCAGACTGGACGACAGCAACGCCGAGAAAAAGTCGAAGTTATCTTCAAAGAAAACCTGCAACTTGCGCAGCACGACCCCCACATTGTTGAGATCGCTGGCAGTCCCGCGGTCTGCCAGCGCATCACACAGCGTCTGGCAGGCGGCATCCATCTGCTGCGCCAGCACATCGGGCACGTCGGTATAGTGGGCGTAGAAAGTGCCGCGATTGATGTCCGCCCGCTTGACCACGTCGGTCACCGTGATCTTATCGAGCGGCTTTTCTTTCATCAGTTCCGCTACCGCCTGGTTGATAAGGCGGCGGGAACGGACGGCGCTGCGGTATTCGGCTTTTGCCATCAGAATCACTCCTGTAAACTTTTTTACCAAAAACAGACACTTTGCAGGCAATGTGTCTGTTTTTGTACGTTTGGATGCCAGATTGCCTGTTGAACCCCGCGATTTCTCTCAGTATAATCAGCTCACAGGCAAAAGTCAACAGGTGTTCATATTTGACTTTCTGCTCAACTTTATCAATGTTGCAAAAGCAAAGGGAGCGAGCCACATGCAACAATCGGGCAGCCAGGGCTTTTTTGGCAAGCTGGCTACGGCAATTGTAGACAAACGCAAAATCATTTTGTTCCTTTATATCATCGCGCTGGCGTTCTGCGTGGTGTCCCGCGGGTGGGTGCAGGTCTGCGACGACCTGACCGCCTACTTGCCTGCTGATACCGAGACCCGCCGCGGCCTGACCGTAATGGAGGACGAGTTCGTCACCTATGGCACCGCACGGGTGATGATCAGCCAGACGACCTATGACCGGGCCGACCGCCTGGCCGAAGAACTGCGGGGCATCGAGGGCGTTTTCTCGGTAGAGTTTGACGATACCGCCGACCACTGGAAAGGGACCGACGCGCTCTTTGATGTGACTTTCAACGGCCCGGAAACGGATGAATCTGTTTTGGCCGCCATGGACGCCGTGCGGGCGGCCGTAGCCCCCTATGATGCTTACATTTCCACCACGATCGGCGTTTCGATGGCGGACACGCTGGACAGCGAGATGCAGATCATTCTGCTCATCGCCGCGGTCATCATCGTGGTGGTGCTGTTGCTTACTTCTCGCAGTTATGCCGAGGTGCCGGTGCTGATTTTGACATTTGCCGCGGCGGCGCTGCTCAACATGGGCACCAACTTCCTCTGCGGCGAAATTTCCTTCGTTTCCAACTCTGTATCCGTCGTGCTGCAACTGGCGCTGGCTATCGACTACGCCATCATCCTGTTGCACCGCTTCACTGAGGAACGCCGCACCCATGCCGACCGCGAGGCCTGCATCCTTGCGCTGGCGGCTTCCATCCCGGCTATCGCCTCCTCCAGTTTGACGACCATCTCCGGCCTGGCTGCAATGATGTTCATGCAGTTCCGCATCGGCTTCGACCTCGGGCTGGTCCTCATCAAGGCAATCTGTTTCAGCATGCTGTCGGTATTTACCCTGATGCCTGCGCTGCTGATGTTGTTTGCCCCGCTGCTGGAAAAAACGGTACACCGGGAGCTTATCCCCCGCATCGACGCCTGGGGGCGTTTTGCCGTTCGCCTGCGGTTTGTGGGGGCGCCGCTCTTTGTGGCGTTGGCCGTCGTCGGCTTTTTCCTTTCCAGCGACTGTCCGTTTGCTTACGGCGAAACTTTGCTCAAAACCTTTCGTCAAAACGATACCCAAATCGCTCAGCAACGCATTGACGACACCTTTGGCACGCAAAACATCATGGCGCTGCTGGTGCCCAAGGGTAACCACGATGCAGAAGCGCAGCTGTTAGATACGCTGGAAAGCTATCCCGAAGTGGACTACGCCATGGGCTTGGCGAATATAGAGGCCATCGGCGGTTACGTGTTGACCGATGAGCTGCCCCCGCGCGAGTTGGCGGAAGCCGCCGATCTTGATTACAGTTCCACTTCGGCAATTTACGCGCTGTACGCCGCTGAAAATGACGATTTGGGGAATCTTGCCAGCCTGGACGACTATAAATTGCCGCTGATGGACCTGCTGCTGTTTTTATGTGACAAGGCCGATTCGGGCGCCGTCACCCTGGATGCCGACATGCAGGCGAACCTCGACGATATTCAGAGGCAGTTGAAGATGGCCCAGGACCAGATGCAGGGCACCAACTATGACCGGATCGTGCTGGCACTGACTCTGCCGGAAGAAGGCGAGGATACCTTCGACTTTTTACAGACCATCCACAAGGAAGCCGCAAAATACTACGGTCCGGACGCTGTACTGCTGGTAGGCAACTCTACCAGCGATTACGATCTGGCCACCACATTTGCCCAGGATAACGTCCTCATCAGTGTGCTGAGCGCGGTGTTCGTCATCATCGTGCTGCTGTTCACCTTCCAGTCGGCGGGTCTGCCGCTGCTGCTGATCCTGGTCATTCAAGGCAGCATCTGGCTCAACTTTTCGGTTCCGGCGCTCACCGGGAACTATGTCTTTTTCATGAGTTATCTCATCGTCACCGCCATCCAGATGGGCGCAAACATCGACTATGCCATCGTTGTTTCTACCCGTTACAGTGACTGTAAAAAACAAATGCCGCCCAAACAAGCCATTGTGGCGGCACTGAACCTTGCTTTCCCCACCATTCTGACTTCGGGCAGCATTTTGACGTCAGCGGCTTTCCTCATCGGCTGCATCACCACACAGCCTTACATTGCCGGTATTGGCGAATGCCTGTGCCGCGGCACGCTGATCTCCATTTTCCTGGTACTGTTCATCCTGCCGCAGATCCTGGTGCTGAGCGATGCTATCGTCGAGCGCACCCGCTTTATCCTGCGCCTGCCCTCCCCCTCCAAGCAGGAAGTCCACGGCGCGGTATTGCACGTAGACGGTCATGTGCGCGGTTACATCCACGGTTATGTGGACGGCACCCTGCACGGAACGATCCGCGGTGATGCTACTTTGCAGATGGCTACCGGTCAGATGCAGACGCTGCCGCCTACAATCGACCCGCCGCCCGAATCTGCCGCAGCCGCACATCCCGATACACAGGAGGGAACATCCGATGAAACAACTGACTAAGCGGCTGACCGCCCTGCTGCTGGCGGTTGTACTGGCGCTCGGCGTTTCCCTGCCGGCCCTGGCGGAGGAAGCCGGCACAACGGGCGGCGAGACCGTCACCATCAACACCGTTGATGATCTGCTGGCGCTGCAAACGCGCTGCATCGTGGATACCGCCACCCAAAATCTTACTGTGAAGCTGCAAGCCGACCTGGACCTGACCGGCCATGACTTTACCGGTCTGCCGGTGTTCAGCGGCCATTTCGACGGACAGGGGCACACCATCTCCGGCCTGGTGTTGGGTGGCGGCGGCGACGTGCAGGGGTTCTTTCGCTATCTTGAAGCGTCCGCCGTGGTGGAGGACCTCCACCTGCAAGGTACAACCGGCGGGGCCGACGCCACCATACAGGGCCTGTTGGCAGGCGAAAACCGCGGCCTTGTGCGCGGGTGCAGTGCATCCGGCCAAGTGACGGCAAACCAGGAAGCCGGGGGTCTTGTCGGCCGCAACGAAACCAGCGGCCAGATCATCAACTGTCAAAACCACGCCGCCGTACAGGCCGACCGCATGGCCGGCGGTATCGCCGGGCAAAACCTGGGCAGCATCGTGCGCTGTCAAAACGACGGCGCAGTCAACACTATTCTGCCCGACGCTGCCGGCAAGCTGGTCGGGATCGACCTTTCCGGCGAGGACGGCGCGGCTTTGGCCGCCGTCAGCGACATCGGCGGCATCACCGGGCGTTCAGGCGGTATTTTGCAGAGCTGCCAGAACTCCGCCTCTATTGGCTATGCCAGCGTCGGCAATAACGTAGGCGGCATCGTCGGCCGCACCTCCGGCTATCTGGACGGTTGCGTCAACAGCGGTACCGTGCAGGGCAGCCAGGACGTGGGCGGGGTGGCCGGTCAATTGGAACCCGTGCTGACCGTGCAATATGATGGCGGCAAATTGGATGCCCTGTATAACGAGTTGGACGCTCTGCAAACCGAAATGGACACCCTGCTCACCGATATGGACACGAGCGGGGACGGCGTTTCTGCCGCGCTCTCCAACCTGACCGAAGCCACGCGCACAGCCAAGGACAGTACCAGCGCACTGGCCGACGGCATGATCGACTGGGCGGACGGCGGCATCGAAGCAGTCAACAGCGCGGCGAGCCGTTTTTCCTGGGTCATTGACCATCTGGGCCCCGTGCTCGATTCGATCGGCACCGCACTCGAACAGGCCGACGCCGCCGGGGATGCCCTGGAACAGATTTTGCAGGATGCCGCTGCTGTGGCGGAATTGGGCGAGGAGGCCCAAGCACAGCTACAGACCGCCGCTGAAGCCTTTGCTGCCGCGCGCAGCCACGCCCATTCTGCGCTGGAACACGCTTACAACGCGCTGCAGGCTTTGCGAGACGCCCTTGGCAATGACAGCGAAAGCCAGGCCGCCTGGCAAACATTGGCCGACGCACTGGCATCACTGCGCAGCGCCGCCGCGCAGGTGCAGGATGCCGTCCAGGAACTCGACCGGCTGCTGAGCAGTTTCGGCACAGCCGACGGCCGCCCCCAGGAACTGGAGAATCTGCTCGAAGCCCTGCGGGTGTACCAGCAGGCGCGAGATACCATGCTGCAAAGCCGCGAAGATATCCACGCTCAGCTGACCAGCGATGCACCCGACCTGAGTGCCATTTTAGCGGCAGCAGACAGCGGTCTTGAAGCCGCAGGGCAGGCGGTTTCTGCCACCAACGACATGCTGACGGCACTGGACGCACTGACCGCCAGCCTTACGCCCGCCGAAGTGGATGCCCTGCGCACTCAGATCGAAACCCTGCAGGCAACAACTGAATCTTTCCGCGCTGCGCTCGAACAGGTACACACCGCCGCTGAAGCCCTGCAATGGCAGGGGCAGACCTCCGAAAGTGCGTTGTCTACCGCATGGGAAGAATTGTGCGCCGCAGTAGATCAGCTTTTTGCCGCCGGGGACAGCCTGAACACAGGGTTGGAAGCTTTGGCCGCCGCAGTAAACGCCTTGCAATCCGCCTGGGACACTGCCGGCGAAACGCTGCCCGCTGACCTGGCTGCGCTGAAAACATCGCTGCAGGCAGTATCTCAAGCCCTGCAAAGTGCCGTGGCAGGCATCGAGAAGATCACGACCGGCCTGGCCGGGCAGCCGACCGTAACAGTTCCCAGCCTGGACAGTACGGTAGCTGAACAGAGCGATGCCCTGAACACTGCACTGGGGACGCTACTGGATGGATTTGACGCGCTGAATACTGCGGTCAATGCGGCTGGCGATACCCTGACCGGCGACCTGCGCGCTGTCAACGACCAACTGGGCCGTGTCGTGGACGCCGTGCGCGCATTGACATCTTCTCCTGACGCAAATGAGTCGGAAGCCGTCTTCACCGACGTCTCCCGCGAACAGGCCGAACAACTGCTCCAGGAACAGGGCAACGGCTGCCTGGTCAACGCCGGCAACACAGGTGAAATACTGGGCGATAGCTGCGTGGGCGGTATCGTCGGCAGCCTGGCCAATGAACTGGACACCGACCCCGCCGGGCACTGGCAGCAGGATGGCACAGGCAGCGCCCTTTCTGCGGAAGTGCAGCTTCGCCTGATCGTGCTGGACAGCCGCAACAGCGGCACCGTCACCGCCAAAAAAGAAGCGGCCGGGGGTGTTGCCGGGCGAATGGACTTTGGTTACGCAGCTGATTGTGAAAACACCGGCAACGTGACCGGTACCACCCAGGTAGGCGGCATTGCCGGGCAAAGCGCAGGCATTCTGGAAAGCTGCTGGGCACGTTGTGCGCTGACCGGCGACGAAGAAGTCGGCGGTATCGCCGGGTATGGCGCTGAAATCACTGGCTGCCGCACGATGGTGGAACTATTGCCCGGCGAAGATGGGCAGCCTATCCGCTATGCCGGGACCATCGCTGGCCGTGTACCCACAGACGCAGCGCTGGCCGATAATCAGTACATTCACGAGAGCCTTGGCGCAGTGGATGGCGTGACCCGTGCCGCCCAAGCCCTGCCCGCCAGCTTTGAAGAATTGGCATCCGACCCTGCCGCGCCGGATGGCTTCGCCCGGCTGGAACTGACCTTTGTTGCAGACGGAAAGACAGTAGCCACCGTGACTTTCCGCTACGGCGAGGGCGTGACCAGCCTGCCCGCTGTGCCGCAGAAAGACGGCTATGTAGGCCAATGGCCGGATATGGATTACAGCAATCTGACGTACAGTCAGACGGTGGAAGCCGAATACATTCCCTACGCCTCTGCCCTGGCCGATGACAGCGGTGAAACGCCGCAGGTGCTGGTAGATGGCAGCTTCAGCCCGCAGGCCCAGGTCAACGTCGCCACTGCCGAGACCAGCTTCAGCGATGCAGACGGCCGCACACACAGTGGTACGGCCTATACCGTCACAGTGACCGACCCGGTGTTCGGTGCATCAGACTGCACGGTACACTTTCGCAAGCCGGACACCGCAGCCCACTACACCGTATGGGTACAGCAGGGTGACACCTGGGTCAAACAAAAGCCCCAGGTGGACGGCAGTTACCTGCTGATTGACTGCCCCGGTGGGCAGATCACTTTTATGGCGGAAGTAACCACCGCCAATATCTGGTTCGTGTTGCTGGCTGCACTTGTCGTGATATTCGTTGCAGTCGTGTTCGCACTGGTCTGGTGCAAACGCACCCGAAAACCTCAGCCCGCCCCACCCGAAGCGAAAGACGATTCTGCGCAGGGGCCGACAGTCTAACGCTCGCACTTGCTTCCTGCACCAGCAGCGTGCTTGGTAGTTTTCACGTTCCTATACTCTTCGGCAGAAGGTTCACACCTTCTGCCGTTTTTGTTTTCTCCTCAAGAGGCATTGTTTTTTCCTATGGGTAAACGCTTAAACCTTTTTGCTTTTTTGCGGCACTCTCGCTTCGGTAATGTCAGCTTTCACGGAACTATCCCCTATTACCTTATTACACGACCTACCATTTCCGGGGTTAAGTAGACAGAATACTCTGCAAAGATTCCTCCAACAAGCGCCTATAGATTACGAACTTCGGGCAGCAGCCTGTCGCCACTCACTTTTGCTACCTTACACAGGTTCTCCCTGGATTTTATATGGGGCATATGTCAATACATTCAGACGTTCGATTTTCCCTCTGTATGCCGCGTTCCAAACGATATACAGACGGCTTTAAGGTGGCATCATTCCCTATCGAATATGCGCTTCTCACTTCCGCGATATTCTCATATTCCGGCATATGGAAAAGCGTTATACGGGAAACGCAAAATAAACAGCAAAAAGCCTGCGGAAGGTGTTCCCCTTCTGCAAGGCTCTTTTAGCTTTTATCATTGTACTGCATTTGAGATGAGTCATGACCACCCCTAAGAGGGGGGGGGTGGCATGACGAGCGGCCTATAAGGCCGAGATAAAAGCCAGCGCCTAAATGA
>NZ_CALADU010000051.1 GCF_937890665.1 uncultured Subdoligranulum sp. | reverse complement strand
TCGCTTTCTGAAGGCTGTGTTCTCTTGCCTTCACCTTCCACTGGAGATGAACTGCCGATTTGAGCGGAGGATTTTATAAAAAAATTCCGACCATCATCCCAAGGTGGGACAATGGCCGGAAAGGGTGTGATGATTACTTGTTTTCGATCTTATGAAGCTCGGTGTAGTAGCGCTTCATTTGGTCAGCAAAGGTACGCTGCGGGCGACCGAGGGCTTCCGCGATCTTACGATCTGAAATCTTAGGATTGTCGAGGCGCATCTGGATAATGCGGTCTGCATCCGGATCAAGTTCGCGGAACCGGGCAATGAGGTGTTTGAGCAAATCGCGGTCAGCAATAATATCTTCTATAGAAGGTCTGCTGTCCGGAATGTAATCTCCAAGAGTGCCGTTGCCGTCCGGAAGCGGCTCGTCGAGAGAAGTGGTATCGGGAGCGTGGTATTCGCACAGGTCGCACTGCCCGTCGCATTTCCAGAGATAGCGTTTGGTGCACATGCAACGTCCATGATATTGCTCGCGTTTTTGTGTTGCCCAGATATCTGGATAGAGGGAACGATACTGCTCCTCGGCGATAGGGGTGAGTGTGACCTTGAAGGGATTCTCTGGGTCACGAAGTGGAAAGTAACGCTTGTTGTCATTGTTTTTCTTAGAATTTTTCATTTTCGGTTCCTTTCTGAGCGAAAGGAGCCGAGAGAACGCAAAGCCGAAGTCATAAGAAACACAAATGGCCGGATAACTCTGAAACATTGTGTTTCAAAGTCATCCGGCCATTTGGTAGTTCATCTCGACTCCGTTGCTCGGTATGCTTTGCGTATTAAGTTTTCGATTCAGTTGTTACATTCCTGCCTGCATTGCGTAAGCAGCAATACGGTTGTGGGAGGATTCCTTTACTGCTGACTCATCGCAAAGGATTTTTACGATGTGATTGCAGTTAGGACACTTGAGCTCGATGTACAGCTTTTCCTTCGGAATATCTGATACATCGCAGGCTCTCTTTCCACAAACGGGACATTTGAGCGGCTTGTTCATGCCTTCCTCCTTTCTTGTAGTATATAAGCGTGTTCGCTGATTTACTACACCTATGGTAAAAAATATGGGAATGCACCTGTGAGAGCACATTCCCGTGCTAACAAAAATATTCGTCGAGAGATAGTTCCTCTCTGGATACCAGTTTTAATTCCTGAAGCCGGTATTTCATGGGTGTGTAGTTGACACTGAATTTCTCGGCCAGTTCAGAAATTGCCTGATCGACATCGTAGGTTTTCGGAAGTGGTGCAGGCGGTGATGAACGTAAGCCCATTGTCTTAAAAAATTCAGCTGTGGCTGCCTCCCGTGGCATCAGGAATGCAGCAGCGCAGTAATTGGCTTGGTATTCAATGACCTCGATAGCGGACATGTTTGACCTGTCTCCGGTCTCTGCGCGGAAGGCTTTCTTCTGGCAGAAGTGCTGGTAATTTGCTGACCGATTCATAAAGCAGCGTGTATGAAGCTTCTGATGGAAGCATTCATGAATGCAGCTGAAGTTCTCGATTCCGCGATTGTCGCCCTCGTTGATACTCCGATCAATGATGATAGTTCCCTTCTCGACAGGAGTCTTTTTGGGAAACATCCCATTGAATACGATGTTGTCTGGCGGAGTCTCGTCGGCTTCATTGATGGGAATCCAAGCATAGTAGTAGCCGTTGTTGTAGGCTGTCATTCCAAGAATCGACTGATCCGGTGACAAGTAAAACCAGTCTGGCGTGCAGTGGATAAAATCCACCACGTCATATACATCAATTTTCTTAGGCCGGATAAGGCGTTCTTTGTCAAAAGACTCGTTCAGGCTGTCCGCCTCATTTTCGAGCTGGGTTTTGCTGTAGTCATAGTACCGCAAATTACGTGTTGCCTCCGTTTTTTTCCTGATTTTCCAGCATGTCAATAATTTTCTGCCAATCATCCTCACCGGCATTGATGTCACGTGCTTTACGAAGAGCAGTGCGGAGATTGCCGACACCCATCACATAGTCAGATAGATCAGGAGATACGCCGTTATCTCTTGAGAGGGCAGCGTAGTCGAATAGCGTATTTGTGTCATCTTCGTTGAGACCCAGCACCTCAGCGATTTTATAGATTTTGTCTTTGTCTGGCGGATACCTCCTTCCTTTTTCAATATCGCTCATGTAAGCAGGGACAATGCCCAGCTCCTCGGCAAGCTTTCGCAGGCTGATTTCTTTCTCCTGCCTTTTGGCTTTTACAAATTCTCCGAATTTGTTTTCCATGACGATCCTCCTTTCGTAGCATGTAAGCGTGTTCGCTTAAATACTACACTAAGTATACACAGTTGCTTCAACGAAGTCAAGGGATCAAATGTAAATTTTCTTTAAACGGTGGCACATGCCCTTAGCAAAAAGCAGGCGAGGAAATCTACAGTAGTACAGTGAACATGGGCTATTTCCCAGACCTTCCGCGTTCGACCGTCTAAGAAGTGGAAGTATTTTTATTGCGGTACACGAGATATTTAATGCGCAAATGCAAATTTTTAATCTGAAATCAGGTTGAAATCTCTCGCCTGATGTGTTATAATTTATAAGGCGTCTTTTGCCGATAGGACTCTAATGGTTAGGAGGAGAATACATGGCAGTCAGCTATAAGAAATTATGGAAATTACTAATTGATAAAAATATGAAGAAAAAGGACTTAAGAGCTGCCAGCGGGATCAGCACAACAACACTTGCGAAACTTGGCAAGGATGAAAACGTCAGTACTGAAATCCTGTCGAAGATTTGTGCTGCCCTGAACTGTGATGTCGGAGACATCATGGAAATGGTGCCCGATGATTCGAAGGATGTGGAATAAATGAATGGCAAAGACAATAAACAGACAAGGAGTTTTTTAAATATGAATCAGTCAACGTATAACGCATTGAAATCCTTTATCTGGGGAATCGCTAACGATTGCCTTGTAGATGTATATGATGTGGGCGACTACAGGAAGGTCATTCTTCCGATGCTGGTCATCCGCCGTTTTGATGCGGTCTTGGAGCTGAAGCACGATGAAGTGGTAGCGGCAAAGAAGAAATTCGAGAAGGACGGAGTCACTGTCGATATTGATCCTGCGCTCTGCGGAATAGCTGGACAGGCCTTTGTGAACAAGTCTGACTTCACGCTGCGTGACTTGAAGTCCAGAACGAATCAACAGCAGCTCCGGAAGGACTTCATCGACTACCTCGATGGATTTTCCAAAAATGTACAGGAGATCATTAATAAGTTTCATTTCCGGGATCAGATTCCGCGCCTTTCCGAGCAGGATAGGCTTGGATTGCTTATCGAGAAATTTGTCGATCCGAGCATCAACCTCAGCAATAAGCCTGTTCTAAATGAGGACGGCTCTGAAAAATTGGAGGCACTTGATAATCATACAATGGGTACCCTGTTTGAAGAGGTTATCCGTATGTTCAATGAGCAGACAAATGTGACAGACGCCGGACGCCACTTTACGCCGCGTGACATTATCGAGCTCATGGCCGACCTTGCCTTTATCCCGATTCAGGATAAGATTCAGAGCACCACATATAGAATTTATGACGGAGCGTGTGGCACGGGAGGCATGCTCACTGTCGGCGAGTCCTGTATTCAGAATCTCGCTGAGCGTCGTGGCAAGAAGGTCTCCATCAATCTTTTCGGTCAGGAGAACTTTGATGAAACATATGCCATCGCCTGTGCGGATATGCTGCTTAAGGGCGAGGGCACGCAGGTCAATAATATCTTTTTCGGCTCCACCATCTCTAACGATGGCTTCCCGAAGGATGAGTTTGACTTCATGCTTTCAAATCCACCCTTCGGTACCTCGTGGAAGGCAGAACTTAAGGCGTGGGGAGATATTAAGAAAGACGAGATTACCGATCCGCGTTTTATTATTGACTATGATGGTAACCCGGAGTATACCTTGCTGCCTGATATTGGTGATCCTCAGATGCTGTTCCTTGCAAACAACATTAGCAAGATGAAGCAGAAGACTTCGCTCGGAAGCAGAATCATAGAGGTGCATAATAGTTCGTCTCTTTTTAATGGAAATGCAGGAAGCGGTGCGAGCAATCTGCGTAGATACATAATTGAAAATGACCTACTTGAAGCGATTGTCGCGTTACCGGAAAAGATGTTTTACAACACGGATATTGGAACCTTCTTGTGGATTCTCACAAATAAGAAGGATGAAAAGCGTAGGGGGACAATACAGCTTATTGATGCAACATCTATGAAGTCGCTCCTCAAAAAGAATATTGGTGAAAAGAACAGCGAAATAACTCCAAGTATTCGTCGCACAATTGTAGATCTCTATCTTGCATATAGGGATGCTGATCCTAAATACAGTATGGTTTTCCCAAATGAGGAATTTGGGTATTACGCTGTTGATGTTCAGAGGCCTCTGCGATTAAAAGTTGACTTGACGGAAGAAAAGATCGAACAGCTGTTGACGGAAGGAAAGGATAATGACCTTATAACAGTTGTGAGAAACTATTTGAATATTCAGAAAACAGAAAGCGTAAATAGCTTCAATTCTTTTATTAATGAGATTGAAAAAGTTTCAAAGGATGCGGGTGTTAAGCTGACGGCAAAGCGAAAGAAGCTGCTGAGAGATTACTTAACTTATGTTTCTGAGGACGCTGAGCCGGTTATTGATTCAAAAGGTAACATTGAGCCTGATAAGAATCTAAAGGATAGCGAGCAGATACCGATGCTCTATGAAGGCGGTATTGAGGGATTTTTGGAGAAAGAAATCAAACCGTATGTACCTGATGCATGGATTGATGAGAAGTCAGCATCAATTGGATATGAGCTCAGCTTCACGAAGTATTTTTACAAGCCGGTTGACTTGAGGCCTGTAGAAGACATTATCGAGGATTTAAGAACTCTGGAGAAAGAATCGGACGGAGTCCTTGCCGGAATAATGGAGGATTTTGAGAGATGAGAACATATCAGAACTATATTTCAACTGGTATTCGATGGAATGCAGAAATGCCAGCGCACTGGGATTGTGATAAAGCAAAACGCTATTTTGATAATCCTAAAGTTATCAACAAGGATGGGAAAGAAAAAAATGTTCTTTCGCTGACGCTTAAGGGTGTTGTTCGTAACGATGTAGATCATCCTATTGGTCTTGCACCAGCCGATTATGCTACCTATCAGCTTTTTGATAAAGATGAGCTTGTGTTCAAACTCATAGACTTGGAGAATATTTCAACCAGCCGGATAGGAATAGTCTGGGAAAAAGGGATAATGAGTTCAGCATACATTCGACTTAAACCGAGAGTCAGCCTGAATTTGCGATATTTCTATTACCAGTATTTTGATTGGTACAAGAGAAATATCTTTAATGGCCTTGGGGCGGGTGTGCGTCAAACACTTTCGGCTGCTGATCTTGTCAATTAT
This sequence comes from uncultured Subdoligranulum sp., assembly GCF_937890665.1. Next base: position 3,784 of record NZ_CALADU010000051.1, on the reverse strand, counting down.
CAGGTTGTTTTTCCTCCAATTGATGAACAAGACCAGATAGTCAGATTTCTTGATTGGAAGACTTCTGAAATGAATCGAGTTATTCATGCAAAAAATCAGGAAATCAAGAGGCTTAAGGAACTCAGAGTCGTTGCAATTAACACTGCTGTTACAAGAGGGGTAAAAGGATATCCTCTGAAAAAGAGTGGTACTTCATGGCTTAATGAAATTCCGGAAAACTGGAACATGCTTCCGAGCAAAAGATTGTTTTTCTTGAGAAAAGATAAAGCGAAGCCAGAGGATGAACAATTAACTGCTTCTCAAAAATACGGGGTTGTTCCTCAGCAGTGGTTCATGGAGCAAGAAGGCCGCCGCGTAACTGTAGTATTTACTGGAGAAGACATTCTTAAGCATGTCGAAAAGGGCGACTTTGTCATAAGCATGAGAAGCTTTCAAGGCGGTATTGAATACAGTAATTATAGCGGAAAAATCAGCTCTGCCTATGTGATGCTGATCCCCAATCACGAATATGTATACGATAGGTTTTTCAAGTGGTTTTTGAAGTCTCCTGAATACATTAAGGCGTTGAGAGGAACTTCTGATCTTGTTAGAGATGGGCAAGCACTTAGATATGCGAACTTTGCAAAAATTGATCTGCCGGTTGTCCCGATGGAGGAACAGATAGCAATTGCAGACTATTTAGATAATATTTGCAAGAGGATCGATGATGCAATTGAGAAAGTCAAGAAAGAAATTGCTTTGATTCAAGAACTGAAGACAAGAACCATTTACGATGCAGTTACAGGGAAAATAGATGTCAGAGATGTTTATATACCTGCGTATGAAGATGTTGAGGATGAAACTTCCGATGAGGATTCAGAAGAAGTTGAAACTGTAGACGAGGAGGTCGATGAATAATGCCAAGTAACACTAAGGAGAATGGCTTCGAGACTCTCATCGTTAACTGGCTTGTTAACGAAAACGGTTATGAGCAAGGGACAAATGCTGACTACAATCAGGAGTATGCGATTGATGAAGAGCGTTTGTTTCGCTATTTGCAAAGCACACAGCCACGAGATTTAGCGGAGCTGCGTATACTTGATACACCGGCAGAAAAGAAAAAGTTTCTGGAGAGGCTCAGTCGGAAGCTTTCTGACCAAGGTGTTATTGAGATACTCAGAAAAGGTTTTAAATATAAGAATAAGACACTGGAATTCTATCAGGTACTGCCGAGCAAGGGAAACCAGCGGGCACAGGAGCTATATGAACAGAACATTTTTAGCGTGACTCGTCAGCTGCAGTATTCCAAGGAATATGGCCGCCTTGCGCTTGATCTCTGCATTTTCCTGAATGGCCTTCCGATTATCACGATGGAGCTGAAGAACCAGTTCACGCTGCAGAATACTGCTGATGCGGTCAAGCAGTATAAAACGGACAGAGACCCTGCGGAGAAGCTGTTCAGCTTTAAGCGTTGCATTGTGCATTTCGCTGTTGATGATAACGAAATCATGATGTGTACCGAACTGAAGAAGGACGACTCATATTTCATGCCATTCAACAAAGGTTTCGAGGATGGCGCAGGTAATCCTCCAAATCCGAATGGGATCAAGACGGATTACCTTTGGAAAGACATACTGACGAAGAGTGAGTTCTCTAAGATTCTGGAAAACTATGTCCAGATTGTTGCGGATAAGGACGAGGATACAGGGAAGACTTCGTATAAACAGATATTCCCAAGGTACCATCAGCTGAAGGCTGTAACGATGCTTCTCGACCGCGCCAAGAAGGAAGGTGCCGGGCAGCGTTACCTTATTCAACATAGCGCGGGCAGTGGCAAGTCGAATTCAATAGCTTGGCTCGCCCATCAGCTTGTCACGCTTCAAAACGGCGGTAAGAATATCTTTGATACTGTTATTGTGGTTACCGACCGTATCAACCTCGATAAGCAGATCAAGAATACGATAAAGCAATTCACGCAGGTTTCCTCTACAGTAGGCTGGGCAAAGTCTGCGTCCGATTTGCATACCCTTTTGGATGAGGGTAAGAAGATCATCATTACCATAGTGCACAAGTTCCAGTTCATCTTGAACGATATTTCTACAGCATATAAGAATCGCACCTTCGCGATCATTATCGACGAAGCGCATTCGAGCCAGAACGGTAGTCTCGCTGCAAAGATGAACATTGTTATTTCAGGCAATGTTTATACCGATGATGACGATTTTGAAGACAAGATCAACACAATCATCGAGGGCAAGAAAATGGCTCAGAACGCAAGCTATTTTGCGTTCACGGCTACACCGAAAAATAAGACCCTTGAAATGTTTGGTGAAATCATAACTGATGAAAACGGCAATCCGATCTTAAATGAGGACGGAACGAAAAGGGCTAAGCCACACGATGTGTATACGATGAAGCAGGCAATCGAGGAGAAGTTTATCCTTGATGTCCTGAAATACTATACGCCTTATCAGAGTTACTACCACCTGATTAAGACCGTCAATGATGATCCGCTCTTCGATAAGAAGAGAGCAAATAAAATCCTGCGTTCTTATGTGGAAAGCGATCCTCATGCTATAGAGGAAAAGGCCGGTATCATTGTTGAACATTTTTATAATAATGTCCGGATGAAGATTAAGGGCAAGGCTCGTGCAATGGTAGTCACCCATCAAATTCAAAGAGCGATTGAATACTACTTTGCTATCAAGAAAGAGCTGGAAGAGCGCAAAAGCCAGTACAAGCCGATGATCGCTTTCTCAGGTGAAGCTCGCTATAATGGTGAAACATATACCGAGGCAAAGATCAATGGATTTCCAAGTGCCAAGATTGAGAAGGAATTCCGTAAAGATCCATATCGTATTCTGGTCGTAGCGGACAAATTCCAGACCGGATATGATGAGCCTCTTTTACAGACGATGTATGTGGATAAGAAACTGTTTGACATTAAGGCAGTACAGACGCTCTCACGCTTGAATCGTTGTGCACCGTACAAGACAGATACCTTTGTTTTGGACTTCATCAACAATCCTGCTGATATTCAGAAATCCTTTGAGCGATACTATAAGACCACGGTTCTTTCCGGCGAGACAGATGCAAACAAACTAAATGATCTGATTGACAACATGGAGCCCATGCAGGTCTATTCCGATGACGATGTGAACACGTTTGTTGAGCTCTACTTGAATAATGCAGATCGGGAACAGCTTGATCCGATCATCGATAGGTGTGTCGAGCTGTTTAAGGCTTTAGAATATGACGACAAGGTAGAGTTCAAGAAGAGTGCAAAGGGATTTGTGCGTACTTATAATTTCCTGTCGTCCATATTACCGTATGGTTCTCCGGACTGGGAGAAACTGTCTATTTTCCTGACACTTCTCGTGCCAAAACTCCCGAAAGTGGGAGACGAGAATGACGATTATAAGAAAATCATCGAAAGCGTCGATCTTGATAGCTATCGAGTTGTTGCCCAGCAGACCATGTCAATCTCGCTGGCCAATGAGGATGCAGAGGTGAAGCCTGTGCCGGTTCAGACGGATATAGGCATTCCAGTACCTGAATTGGATACGCTTACTCATATCCTCGAATCGTTCCATGATGTGTGGGGAAACTGCGACTGGACAGATGAAGACAAAATCAAGAAGCAAATTCTGGAAATCGCCGAAGAGGTCAAGAAGGACGAGCGTTATCAGAATGCAATGCAGTTCTCGGATATTCAGAATGCTCGCGATGAGAGTGAACGCGCTACATGGGAGGCAATCCTCCGTAATATGTCCAGTGGAATGGAACTATATACTGCTTATCAGGG
>NZ_CALADU010000050.1 GCF_937890665.1 uncultured Subdoligranulum sp. | reverse complement strand
TTGCCCTGGCTTGTCAAGGTCAATTTTCTTACGGGCAACCTTCCTCTTTGGGTGGCGGGCCTGGTGCTCCTACCGTCGGTTCAAATCTCGATTGTAGCAGCTTCATTCAATACTGCTTCTGGGCTGTCGGTCTCCCCTACTCTGCATCTTGGACAGGCGCTTATGCCACAGCCAGCGATCTTATTCCCATATCGTCCTCCAGCATACAGCCCGGCGATGTTCGGGTTGTATATGCGGCGGGCGGTGCGCAGGGCCACGTTCAGATGTATGTTGGCGGTGGTTCTTGGATTGAGTGTGCCGCTGGCTTTGGTGTCGGGCTTAACCTTTCAAACGGGTGGATGGAATCGCGGACCTGCCATTATTTTACCTATGCTGGTTTTTGAAGTGCGACGAATCGCCGCGTCTGTCCACCCTGCCGGGGGCAGGGTGGGGATGTCACAAGCCTCGGAACCCGTCAAGCGGCTTTCGCGGCATATCCTCATTCCGCTTCGCTGCATTCCGGTATTCCACGGTCCGTTTGACTGCTCCCGGTTCTTGTGGCGGCCTCTTATCAAGGCCGTAAGCGATAGCGCAAGCGCAACGCTTACGGCCCAATTTTTGAATTTGAAAGCGAGGGATACAAATGTTCGACTTCTATAGTTGCCCCTATGACCCCGACACCGGGCCAGTCCCCTGCGGTGAAAAAAACGAATGTGTCAAGTGTTGCTGGTTCAAATGCTGGCAACGATTGAACATCCCCACCGAGAACTGATTACTTAGTATCAACGGCTGCGACAAATCGTCGCACCCATTTTTTTCAAATAAGGACACGTTTATGAATCTCACACCCAACGAATTAGCTATCATGAAGGCTCTTTGGAGTGCGCCTCGACCTCTGACGCTCCAAGAAATTTTAGCTACCAGCCAACTGCATTGCAAAGGCAGGTCAATCTATATGCTGTTGAACAGTCTGATTCAAAAGGAGATGATCTGCGTCGTCGGTTATATCTACAGCGGGAAAAAGAGCAGCCGCGTTTTTTCCGCTACACTCTCTCCTGTCGAATACGCTGCGAAAATCGTTTCCATGGTCTTGCCCTCTGCTATGTATGACGAGTTTATTCATCACCTCGACCTCAAGTCTTGATTTGTTTTTTGTGGCACAAGTAAATACAAAAGACAAAGCCCAGGTACGACGAATCGTCGCACCTGGGCTTTTGCTTTTGCAAAAGGAGGTATGTTTCATGAAATCTGTTTTGGCCGCCGCAGGCATCCTGCTCTGTTTTTCTTTTTGGGGTGTGCCGGTCTTGGCCGCGCCTGCATCAGCACAAATCACTTTCGCCATATTGGATTTGCCGGATGATATGCAGGGGCGCTCGTTCATGGCTACGGTCAGTGCCGGCCCCAGTGACCCGCTGGCTGTTCAGACGATACTAAGCGACCTCAACGGATACACCGAAACGGTTTCCGTTGAACCCGGAACCTATTACTGCAACGCAGCGACGCAGTATGACCCCGCC
>NZ_CALADU010000049.1 GCF_937890665.1 uncultured Subdoligranulum sp. | reverse complement strand
GAAGATGTCCAAGAGTGCGGGCAACTTCTTTACGGTGCGGGAGATCGCGGACAAGTACGGTTACGAGCCGATCCGCTACTTTATGCTGACGGCAGGGTACCGTATGCCGCTGAACTACACGGTGGAGCTGATCGAAAGCTGCAAGAATAGTTTGGAACGGCTCTACACCTGCCGCGACAATCTGGACTTTGCCATCGAGCACGCCCACGGCACCGACACGACGTTGGTGGCCAAGAGCGAGGAAGCCCGCACCAAGTTCAAGGCGGCCATGGACGACGACCTGAACACCCCCGATGCGCTGGCTGCGATCTTTGAGTTTGTCAAGGACATCAACACGCTGTCCGACGGCTCCGACAAAGCCACGCTGGAGCAGGCGGCCAAGGTGTTTGACGAACTGACCGGGGTGCTGGGTCTGCTGTACAATCGCAAGAAGAAGGACGAGGTCCCGGCGGAAGTCACCGCGCTGGTAGAGGAGCGTGCTGCGGCCAAGAAGGCCAAAGACTGGGCGAAAGCCGATGCCATCCGCGCCCAACTGACCGAGATGGGTTGGAGCGTGACCGACACCGCGCAGGGCCCCAAAATCGCGAAACTGTAAAGGATCAACGTAGGGGCCATACCTGCGTGCCTGCCCCAAGGCAACAAGGGCGCAGGCACGGGGATGGCCCCCCTTGTTATTGCCGATGAAAGTATCATACAAACAATCTGAACTTCGTACCTTGCGGTGGATACTGCTGGGCGCTGTGGTGCTGCGGTTGGTGCTGGCCCTTGTGACGGAGGGCTACCCCTATGATATGAGCTGCTTTGTGGCTTGGGGGGACAAGATGGCTGCCCAAGGCCCTGCTGCGTTTTACAGCGAGGGATATTTTGCCGATTATCCGCCCGGCTATCTGTTTGTGCTGGGGATAGTGGGGCTGCTTCGCGCCGCCTTATCCATCCCTTATGAATCGCCGGTGACTTATCTGCTGTTGGCGGTGGTGCCCAGCCTTTGCGATGCCGCTGCTGCATGGCTGGTTTGGCGGGTGGCCAAGACGGCCATGCCGGACAGCTGCGGCCCGCTGTTGCTGGCGGCCTTTACGGCCTTCAATCCGCTGCTGCTCTTCGATACCGGCATCTGGAAACAGATCGACGGCGCTTTTTCTCTGCCCATTCTGCTCTGCTTTCTGCTGTTGGAAAAGCGGCGGTATCTGCCTGCTGCCTTCTGGTATGGGGTGGCGTTGGCCATCAAGCCGCAAGCCTTGCTCTTTGGGCCGGTGTTGGCGGTCTGTTTTCTGGTGGCCATTGTGCAGGAGGAAAACCGTTTCCGGGCTTTCCTGCGCTGCTTTGGGGGCGCTGCGGTGGCGCTGGTGCCGCCGTTGGCAGCGGGAATCCCTTTTTATGGTGTGCGGGACCTGATCCCCTCGCTGTTGGAAAAATATTCCGGTACCGTTTCGGGGTATCCCTACGCCTCCATCAACGCCTTTAACTGGCTTACGGCATTGGGGGGCAACTGGGCGCCGCTGCAGGATGCTGCGCCCTTTGGTATCAGTTGGCATACGCTGGGGTGGTTCCTGATTCTGGTGGTCACCGGCGGGCTGGTGCTGTTTGCTATGCGCAGTGTGCGGGCGGGGAGCTTCTCGCCGCTGCTGCTGGCCGCTTACTATGAATTGGGCGTATTCACCTTCGGCCATTGTATGCATGAACGCTATATGGTGCCCGGTGTGCTGCTGACCCTTTTGGCGGCGGCCCGTTGGAATGATATCCGCCTGTATGCGGCAGGGTTCGGTTTGTCCCTTACCGGGTTCCTCAATCTGGCCACCGTCTATTCGCTGGCCGGTACCGAAGATGAATGGCTGACCAGTGCCACCAGTTCCAGTGTGGCAGTGCTGGTGGGTCTGGCCGAGACGGTCTGCTTTGTCATGCTGTTCTTTGCCGTGTGGGACATCGCCCTTCACGGTCATGGACTGCCGCTGCCCCAGCGGAGCGACGCACCGGAGCCGATCCCGGCGGAACAGCCCCGCTGGCGGCGCTGGGAATGGTGGGGCCTGCTGGGCCTTACGGCAGCCACGGCGGTGTTGAGTTTTACCTACTTGGGGGATACCACGGCGCCCCAAAATCCGCTGGACGCCACCGATACGATCCTGACCGAAACGGTTACGGTGGAAGGCAACGCAGTCTATCTGTGGAGCTACCCGGGCATCTCTTACGGCGGCAGCCTCAAGGTGACCGACGAGCAGGGGACGGTGCTGTTGGTACAGGAACTGGGGTATTCCACCTGCTTCAGTTGGAGCGAAAGCCGTCTGCCGGTGGCAGCAGGGGAGACCGTTACCATTACGGTGGAGAATGCCCAACTGTTTGAGCTAGCCTTCCGGGACGGGGATGGCAATTTGCTGCCGGTCACCGGCGGCGGGGCCTTGTTTGACGAACAGGCAGAGGTGCCGGATACGATCAGCCAGCTCAATAGCATGTATTTTGATGAGATCTATCACGGCCGCACCGGCTATGAGCAGCTCCATCGGCTGCGGGTGTACGAAACGACCCACCCGCCGCTGGGCAAAGACCTGATCATGGTGGGCATTGCGCTCTTTGGCATGACCGGTTTTGGCTGGCGGTTCTCCGGTACGCTGTTCGGCGTGTTGTTGGTGCCGCTGGCGTGGTGTTTTGCCCGCCGACTGACCCGCAAACGGTGGATCGGTGCGGTGGCCGGTGTGCTGCTGGCACTGGACTTTATGCGGTTTGCCCAAAGCCGGATCGCGACCATTGATATCTATGGCACCTTCTTCATTCTGCTGGGCGCCTATTTCATGTTGTGGTACTGCCAAAGCGTGCTGCAAAAGGGCGTCAATCACTCGCTGCTGCCCATGGTGTTGGGCGGGGTAGCCTTTGGGTTGGGCTGCGCTGCCAAGTGGACCGGTATCTACGCCGGGGCCGGGTTGGCAGTCCTCTATTTGGGGGTACTCTATGCCCGTTGGCGGCAGCAGCAACCCGGTTTTGCCGCCGAATTCCGTACAGCGGCCATCGGGGGCGTACTGTTCTATATCCTGCTGCCTCTCTGCTTGTACATTGCCTCCTATCTGCCTTACTGGTGGCGGGACGCTGGGTTCAGTCTGGGGGATTGGTGGCAGTGCCAAGTTTCGATGTACGAATACCATTCCGGGTTGGAAGCGACCCATCCCTTTGAAAGCCGCTGGTACACTTGGCTGTTGGGGTTGCGCCCGGTGTGGTACTACCAGAACACCCATCTGGCCGACGGCCTGAAAGGCAGCATTGCCGGGCTGGGCGGTCCGGTGATCTGGCTGGCGGGCTTGGCCAGTCTGCTGGTCCTCTTCTGGCACCAGATCAGCAACCGGGGCAGCCGGGCCGGGGCCGGGGTGCTGATCCTCTATGCCACCCAGTTGATCCCTTGGATGCTGGTCACCCGCTGTACCTTCTTGTATCACTATTTCCCCAGTTCGATGTTCTGTCTGGCGGCGATCGCGCTGATGCTTTCCCGCATCCGGCGAGAGCGTCTGGCCAAACGGCTGGGAATCGGCCTCTGTGTCGTGTCGGCGGTTTTGTTTGCCTGCTACTATCCGGCCTTGTCGGGACTGCCCATTCCCGCATGGTGGGCTAACATATTGCAAATTTTGCCCAGCTTCGGTTTTTATTAAGGAATACAAAGGAACCCCGCAGGAAAATTCCTGCGGGGTTCTTTTGCGCCCGGCGTTACTCAGGCTTCTGGGAGGTAAATATGATGAGGCAGGCCTTCGACGTAAATTGGCGTCAATTCGGCCTGGATCAGCGGCATTGCGTAGGAGATGAACTCCTTGGTCATTCCGGTATGATCGGCATTGACCCACTCCAACGGCACTTTCTTTTCCAGATTGGCCACTTCCGAAATGGGGTGCAGGCTGGTACCGCACTGGTACGGATTGTTGGAAATTCGGTCCAGCGCCACCATCTCGCCGGTGTGACCTTCGAAGGCGGCCTTGGCGGCCGCGCCGCCCACCTGATAGGCTTCGGTGATGTCGGTACGGCTGGTCAGATGTCCGGCGCAGCGCTGCAGGGTGGAAAGCTCGATGCAGCGGGTCTTGGTGTCCAGACGACGAGCCACCGTATTGGCCAAGAAGCGGGCCGTACCGGTCAGGGTCTTGTGACCGAAAGCGTCCACCGCGTGGACATCATCGGCCAACTCACAGACATAGCGGCCATCCTCCAGCTTGACGCCTTCCGACACCGCAATGACGATGGAGGGTTTCTCTTTCTGCATCCGCTCCACCTTTTCCACAAAGTGGTCCACGTTGAAGGGAACTTCCGGCAGGCAGATCATGTCTACCCCCTCGCAGTCCTCCGCCTTGGCCAGCGCAGCGGCAGCGGTCAGCCAACCGGCGTTGCGGCCCATGATCTCCACGATGGTGACATACTTGGTGCCGTAAACCGTGGCATCCCGGATGATCTCCTTCATCACCACGCCGATGTACTTGGCAGCACTGCCGTAGCCGGGGGTGTGGTCGGTAACCATCAGGTCGTTGTCGATGGTCTTGGGGACGCCCATAAAGCGGATGTCACTGCCGATGTGGGCGCCATAGTCGGCCAGTTTGCCGATGGTATCCATCGAGTCGTTGCCGCCGATGTAGAAGAAGTAGCCGATGTTCAGCTCTTTCAGGATTTCAAACAAATGCAGGTAGACGGCTTCACCCTCGGGGGTATGCCAGTCGGGCAGTTTATAGCGGCAGCTACCCAGATAGCTGGAAGGCGTGCGCTTGAGCAGTTCGATGTCCAACGCGCTGCGGAGGGTGTCGTCCAGCACGCAGGTACGGCGTTCCAGCAAGCCCGCCACGCCATGAAGCATTCCGTACACCTTGTTGGCGCCGCGGCGCTTGCAGCTCTCATATACGCCGGCCAAGCTGGCGTTGATGACCGAGGTGGGGCCGCCGGATTGACCGACGATCGCATTTTTTGCCATAATAATCCTCCTGCATTTTTTGTAAGGTTGCGCCGGAGGGCCCACAAAAAAAGCCGCATGGCGCACTGATTTTGTCATACTCAGTGTACCATGCGGCAAAGGTTTTGGCTATTGCAGGAGTTGCCGAAAAAAAGCGCGTTTATTTGTGAAACTTTGCGTTCCATCTTGTGGAACGCGTTCGAGGGCCCTTCCGGGACACCGGGACGAATGTTCCGTATGATGGAACTATGTTGCTGCATTTCACGGCAAAATCAGAAAAGAACTTTGCAAAAATTGCGGTGCTGCGGGCAGCCTGCCCAACCGACGGTTTATCCCAGATGGATATGACGAGGCACGCCGTTGATATAGATGGGGGTCAGCTCGGCCTGAATCAGCGGACGGGCATAGCGCTCAAAGTGTTCGTTGACATGCATGCCGTCGGCAGAGATCCATTCGTCGGGGACCTTCTTCTCAAAGTTGGCAACCTGCTTTACATCCACCATCTCGGTTTTGACGCGGTAGGGCTGGTCGCTCAACCGCTTGATGGCGCACATCTTGGCGGTCTCGCCCCGCATGGCCGCCTCCACAGCGGCGCCGCCCACCTGATAGGCCTCGGTGATGTCGGTGCGGCTGGCTAGATGGCTGGCGCAGCGCTGCAGGGTGGAAAACTCAATGGCACGGGTCTTGCAGCCCAACCGCACCCGGATCAGCTCAGCCAGATACCGGCTGGTACCGCTGAGGATCGCCTTGTGACCGAAGGCATCCAACTGCCCGGCGGTGGAGACCAGATCGCAAAGGAAAACACCGTCGGCATTTTTGACACCCTCGCTGACAGCGATGATGACGTTGTGGCGCTCTTTTTCCAGCTCCGCAACCCGGGCCAAGAAGGCGTTCTCGTCAAAGGGACGCTCGGGCAGCAGGATCAGGTCGGGACCGCTGCAATCCGGCCCGGCGGCCAGACTGGCGGCTGCCGCCAACCAACCGGTATGACGGCCCATGATTTCGGCCACCGTCACGCTGCGCAGGTCGTAGACGCTGGAATCGCAGATGACTTCCTTCAAAATAGTGGCAATATATTTGGCGGCGCTGCCGTAGCCGGGGGTGTGGTCGGTGAGCATCAGATCGTTGTCGATGGTCTTGGGCACCCCGATGAAGCGGATCTCGCTGTTCAGGGTCTGGCCGTAGTCCGACAATTTGGCGATGGTGTCCATCGAATCGTTGCCGCCGATGTAGAACACTGCGCCGATGTCATACTGGGCAAACAGGTCGAAAAGCTGACGATACGGCCGTTCATCCACCGACGGATCGGGCAGCTTGTGACGGCAGCTTCCCAAGAAGCTGGAAGGGGTGCGCTTGAGCAGTTCAATGTCCATCTTGTCGGCCAGTACCGTGTCCAGATCAACGATCTTGCCTTCCAGAACACCCTCGATGCCGTACTGCATGCCGTACACATGGGGGGCGCCGCAGGCCTTGGCGGTTTCGTAGACGCCGGCCAGACTGGAGTTGATGACGGCGGTGGGGCCGCCGGACTGTCCTACCAATACATTTTTCATCGCGTATACCTCTTGTACTATTTATTTTGAATATTACAATACGTATTTTTCAATCGCCAAGGCCACACCGTCGTGGTTGTTGTCGGCGGTGATCACGTCGGCCACGGCTTTGATCTCCTCGGTGGCGTTTTCCATAGCCACCCCAAGACCTGCCATTTCTACCATCGTGTGGTCATTGCCCGAATCGCCCACGGCCATGACTTCCTCGCGGGTCAGCCCCAGCCGCTTGGCCAGTGCCATCAGGCCGGGGCCTTTGCTGACACCGGGGGCATTCAGCTCCATGTTCCGCTCCAGACTGGAGGTGATCTCCACCTCGGGACAGGCCTGCATCACCGCCTGCCAAGCCCGGTCGCGGATTTCCTCGGTAGCATACATCATGCTGAACTTTTCGATCTCGTCTTTATGGTCCTGTAACGTGCGGTGCATGTCCTCCACTTCAATGCGGGAGGTGCGGAAATATTTGCGCAGGTTAGCGGGCACCATCTCCAAGCTGGTTTGGGCGTTGGCCCGGGTGGTGTAGCTCTGTCCATCGATGAAGATGCTCAGGATGCCGCCAAAGGGGGCCACCACATCGTAGGCCCGTTCGGCCAGCGAGGCCTCAAAGGGCAGGTTGACCAGTTTTTCGTGGGTCTGCAGATCCACCACCGACGCGCCGTTGGAGGTCAGGGCATACCGCACGCCGGGAATGTCGGTAAACTGAGTGGGCACACCGGTCACGGTGCGTCCGGTAGCGGGCAGGACCGCCACCCCCTTTTGCAGGGCTGCTTGGATGGCCGCTAAGGTGCGCGGCGTAATCTCTTTTTGGTCGTTGAACACCGTTCCGTCCAGATCCAGTGCGATCAGACGAATCTGCTTCATATACTTCTCCCCAATCCTTGTGATCCACACTAAATTTTACCGCAAAATGCCGATGATTGCAACCAGATGGCCAATGTGCTACAATGAATAAACTGTAAAATTTAGGAAAGGGCAGGGGAGAGATGACCGCAAAACGTCTGTGGCTGCTGGACGTGCTGCGCGGGGCGGCTCTTGTCAACATGCTGGCCTACCATGCGTTGTACGATTGGGTGTATGTATTCGGCCATACCGGTGGCTGGTACGATATCTGGTCGCCGGGGTGTCACCTGTGGCAGCAATATATCTGTTGGAGTTTTATCCTGCTGTCGGGGTACAGCTTCACGCTGGCCCGGCGCCCGCTGAAAAACGGTCTGTTGGTGGCGGGCTGTGCGGCGATTCTCACGGTGGTTACGGTAGGGTTTCTGCCGGAAGAATCCATCTGGTTCGGGGTGCTGCATCTTAACGCCGCCGCCGTGCTGCTCAGTTGTCTGGTGGCGCCGTTGCTGCAGCGCTGCCCGGCAGGATGGGGGCTGGCGGTATGCGCCCTTTTGTTCCTGCTGACCAATCAGGTGCCGGAAGGGTATCTGGGGTTTGAGGGGGTGCGCCTCTGCCCGCTGCCGACGGCTTGGTATCGTCCCAACCTGTTTTGGCTGGGCTTGCCGGACCTGACTCGTTTTTCCTCGGCCGATTACTTCCCGCTGATTCCGTGGCTGTTTTTGTTTTGGTGCGGGTTGTTTCTGGCTCGGTTGTGGCGGCCCCGGCAGGGGTTGGCCCCTCGGGGCTTGCGCCCGCTGGCTTTTGTGGGGCGGCATACGCTGCTGGTCTATATGCTGCACCAGCCGGTGCTGTATGGGGGACTTTGGTTGTGGCATGCAGTGTGCTGAACTACTTTCGTGGAAAAGCGGAAAAAATGTTAAAAAATTAAAAATTCGACGCTCTATGCCCCATTTCCCAGTTGACATAGACGGGGTCCATATAGTATAATCTTGTTTACTGGTTAATTGTATTTGACCGGCAAACTCCTGTCTCAGGTCAAGGGAGGGAAGAAGATGTCGGAGATCCGTGTCAAAGAGGGCGAGTCCCTCGAGAGCGCTCTGCGCCGTTTTAAGCGCAGCACCGCCCGCAGCGGCGTGTTGGCCGAGGTGCGCAAGCGTGAGGCTTATGAGAAGCCGTCTGTGCGCCGCAAGAAGAAGTCCGAGGCTGCCCGCAAGCGCAAGTTTAAGTAAGCTAGCTTACAAAGAACGACTGTGCAGGCCCGCGTTTTGCGCGGGTCTGCACTTTTTGTATAAGGAGCTGTACCATGATCCTGACCCCGGAATTTATCTTTCGCAATGTGGAAGCGATCCGCCCGGAGTTTCTGGCCCAACAGGGCATCCAAGCGCTGGTGCTGGATGTGGACAACACGCTGACCGGCGACGGCAGCCAAGTGCTGGAGGACAGTGTGCAGGCTTGGCTGCAGGAGATGAAGGCGGCCGGCATCAGCCTGACGGTGGTTTCCAACAATACGGCCCGGCGGGTGCGTCCCTTTGCCGAGCGCATCGGTCTGGGCTGGGTTCCGTTGGCCTGCAAGCCGCTGCCCATCGGGTTGATGGTAGCCCGGCGGCGGCTGGGGGTGACCAAAGCCCAGATGGCGATGGTGGGGGACCAGATCTACACCGACCGGATGGCGGCAGGTCTGTACGGCATTCGCTGCCTCTTCTTGCTGCCCCGCACCCCCCACGACAAGACCCGGGGGGTGCGGCTCAAGCGCAAGCTGGAACCCTTCTGGATCCACCGCTATTTCCGCAAAGGAGGCAAACTCTATGAGTGAGACACCGCGCTTTGGGTCGGCGGGCCTGTCGGACAGCTATCCCGGCAAGCGTTTCGACCCTGAGGGGATTGCCGCCTTCACGGCAGGGTTCGGCCTGACGGCTTTTGAGTACCAGTGCGGCCGTGGTGTGCGGTTGGCGCTGGACAAGGCGGACGCCTTGGGCAAAGCCTGCGCCGCCCAAAACATCCAACTGTCGGTTCATGCGCCCTACTATATCAGCATGTCCAGTCTGGAAGAGGACAAGCGGCTGCATAGCATTGACTATCTGCTGCAAAGCTGCGCGCTGGTCAAAGCACTGGGGGGACGGCGCGTGATCTTTCATTCCGGTTCCTGTGGGAAGCAGAGCCGGGAAGAAGCACTGGAAAAGGCCCTCGATACGATGGAACGGGCGGTGAAAGCCTGTGACGAGGCGGGGTTCGAGGATTGCATCCTCTGCCCCGAAACGATGGGCAAGGTCAACCAACTGGGCACGTTGGACGAGGTGCTGGCCCTGTGCAGCGTGGACCCGCGCATCACCCCCTGCATTGACTTCGGTCATCTCTATGCCCGCAGCCAAGGCGTCCAGTTTGCCGAGGCCACAGCGGCGACCGACTATGCCGCCCTGCTGGACAAGCTGCAGACCTTGGGACCGGAGCGAGCGGCCCACTTTCACGCCCATTTTTCCCGTATTGCCTATACCAAAGGCGGGGAAAAGTGCCACCTGACCTTTGCCGATACCCAGTTTGGCCCGCCCCATGCACCGCTGCTGGCGCTGCTGAAGGAGCGGGGGCTGGCACCGACGATCATCTGTGAGTCGGCGGGCACACAGGCCGAGGATGCCCAGCAGCTTTCGCAGGCGTATGCCGCTTTGTAAGGCCTTGGGAACAAAAAAATCGCGAAAACTACCCAAAAATCGTAGCTCAGGCCTTGCAAAAAGAGGCAGTATCCTGTAAAATAAATATAGCTATGTAGTACCATTCTATTATTGGAGGAATTTTTATATGATTTCTGCAGGCGAATTCCGCAACGGCGTTACCTTCGAACAGGACGGCCAGGTCCTTCAGGTCGTTGAGTTCCAGCACGTCAAGCCCGGCAAGGGCGCCGCGTTCGTGCGCACCAAGACCAAGAACGTGATCACCGGTTCTGTGGTTGAAACCAGCTACAACCCCACCGCTAAGTTCCCGCAGGCGTTCATCGAGCGCAAAGAGGTCACCTATTCTTACGAGGATGGCGGCCTGTACCACTTCATGGACGTGGAGACCTACGATGATATCCCCGTCAGCGCCTCTGATGTGCCCGAGAACTTCAAGTTCTGCAAAGAGAACGACACCTGCAAGCTGCTGAGCTACAAGGGCAAGGTGTTCAGCGTGGAAATTCCCAACTTCGTGGAGCTGGAGATCACTGCCACCGAGCCCGGCATCAAGGGCAACACTGCCACCAACACCCTGAAGCCCGCCACCGTGGAGACCGGCGCCGAGATCCGTGTGCCCCTCTTCATCAACGAGGGCGACAAAGTCCGCATCGATACCCGCACCGGCGAGTATATGGAGCGCGTCAACTGATTTCTCTGCCGGGCATGGCATACCGCCGCGCCCGGCTTTTTTTGAAGACAGCAAACGGAGGAAAAGCACTATGGCTATGGACCTGAATGCAAAAGCCGCCTACATCCGCGGCCTGATGACCGGTATGGAGTTTGACCCTGCTTCCAAGAACGGCAAGGTCATTGCAGCGATGATGGACCTGCTGGAAGAGATGGCCGCCACCGTGACCGAGCACGACAACGCGCTGGATCAGGCGTATGACGAGCTGGAAACGCTGGATCAGGATCTGGACGATCTGGTGGCAGACCTCTACGGGGAAGAGGACGAGGACGACGAGGAAGACGGCGAGGACCTCTACGAGGTGACCTGCCCCAACTGCGGCGCTGTCTCCACCGTGGATGAGGAAACCCTGCTGGATCAGGAATCTGAGCTGGTTTGCCCCAACTGCGGCGCGGCCTTCGACATTGAGCTGGAAGGCACCGAGGAAGAGACCCCCGAAGATCCCGACAATCAGGATCAGTAACTCTGTTTTTTGGCAACAGCCCTTTGCTCCGCGCAAAGGGCTGTTGTTGTATCCGGCGGTAAAGGGTGGTGTGGATGGAACTTCTTCGGATCGTTTTGCCCCTTGCGGCAGCGGGCTGCTTTCTATGGGGGGCGGGGCAGTGTGCATGGCGTACGCTTTGCCCCCGGCGAAACCCTGCTTTCGGCAGGCAAGGGCTTCCCGGCAGGCTGTGGCAGCCGGCGCTGCTCTGCCTGCTGGTGGGGGCCGCAGTGCAGGGAATGTTGGTAGGGATAGGCTGGAGCCAGGGCTCCTATGCCACGTTGGCACAAGCGCTGGATGCCCTGTTTTACGGTAATACCGATGCCCGTCACTATCTGGATCTGGCCCGGTACGGGTACGGTGCCGGGGAAGCGTTTTCCGAACAGTACTTGATGATCGTCTTTTTCCCGCTCTTTCCATGGCTGCTGCGGCTGCTGAACCCCTTTGGTTGGCTGGATATCCGGGTGTTGGCGCTGGTGGTGCAGCTACCGCTCTTCGCGTTGGCAGGCACCGGTCTGTTTGCGGTGACGGAGCGGCGGTATGGAGCGTCCACGGCTTGGCGGGCGCTGGTATTGCTCCTCATCAGTCCCGCATCCTTCTTTTTCTGGATGCCGATGACGGAAAGCCTCTTTTTGGCGCTGACGGTCTGGTACGTATGGTGTTTGGAACAGGGGTATGGCGGCCGTGCTGCGGTGCTGGGCGTGCTGGCAGGGCTTTGCCGGGCACCCGGCGCTCTGCTTACCGGGTTGGCGCTGCTGCATCTGTTGGAACGCTGGCGGGCCCGGAAACTGCGGCTGACGCCGGGGCTGGTGGCGGCCTTATGGGGGCCGGCCCTTGGGCTGGCAGGCTATTTCGCCCTGAATCAATTCGTCTATGGGCGGTGGAATCAGTACAGCGTTTACCAGTGGGAACATTGGCATCAACGGTTGGGATTGTTCACCGAAACAATCCGCTATCATCTTTCCTATCTGGCCCAGTGGTGGCAAAGTGACCGGAGTGCCGCCATCTGGATCTGCCTGACGGCGGTGGTTTGCATCGTGCTCGCTTTTGCCCTGTTGGCGGCTGCGGCGCGGGAATTGCCGCCCAGTTGGCTGGGGTACGGGCTGGCCTACCTGCTGCTCACCATGGGGGCCACATGGCTGTTGAGCGCACCCCGGTATGCGGTCGCCTTGTTTGTGCTGCCGGTAGGGTTGGCTGTTATGCTGCGGGGGCGCCCGCGGAGCACGGCGGTGACAGGGATCTGTTTGGCAGCGGGCAGCGTAGCCTATACGGCGGCTTATCTGCTGCATCAGCCCATCTATTGACGGTAAACGACAAAACGGGCAAGCCTTAAAAGGCTTGCCCGTTTTTTGCTGAAGGGGAGTTACTTTTTCTGTTGCAGCGCACTCTGCAGCATAATATCACCGAAGGACAGCGCGTTGAACAGACCAACGCGGTTGGCTTGCCGAACAATGCGTTCCGGCAGCGGCTTGGAGTCATCGGTAGAGAGCAGCACCAGATGGACCTTGTCGGCCACCTGAACGCCGTTTTCCTCCCGGTTGTTCAGTACCTGCAGGTAGACGATGTACGGGTCAGTCATAGAACCGTAGTAGATGTCATTGCCGCAGCGCACCAGCGGGCGGCCTTTGTAGGTCAATTTCGGGGTATATGCCATGGCGGAAACCTTCTTTCGCTCGTTACTCTTTCTTAAAAATATATTATACCACAGTTAGTCGTAGATTACAAATCCAATTTGTCGCGTTCCACCTTTTCCTGATTCAGGGCGACCTGCTCGGTGAGCATCCGCACCTTGCTGTCCAGTTGGCTTAGCCGGATGGACATGAAAAACTGCTTGACCAGCAGCAGGAAGATGATGACTACGTAGACAAAATTGATGGGACTCATAAAGCCCAACAAATCGGCTGCCCAGTAGGCGATGCCGGGGAAGATGGCCAAAATCAGCAAAGCGGCGCTGAACACCAGCCAGAAAATGGTGTCCTCGATCTGGACTTTGGCCAGCCGGACCCGCCGCAGTACAAAGCCTGCCGTGAGCAGGCTGCCCAAAATCAGGCAGATGCGGATAAGCGTTTGATCGACCATGTCACAGGCTCCTTTCGGGATAGGGGGTCTCGGTGTCGCGCTTGCGGAACCATTGAATCAACAGGATCGAGAAAGACATCTTGATCATATACTGGATGCTGTTCCACAAATTCAGGTAGCTTTGCCCGGCGGTGCGTTCCCCCATCTCCACCTGTACTTCCTTGACGGTGGCACCGTTTTTGATCAGATAACTGAGGGTATCGGGTTCCGGTCCGTAGTTCAGGTTCTGGGCAAATTCTTCTACCATAGCGCGGTTGAACATCCGCATGCCGCTGGTCGGGTCACAGATGGCCCGACCGGTGGTCAGCCGGATGGACCAGCTGATGATGTAGCTGCCCAGCATCCGCAGGGTTTTGGGTTTTTTCACGGTCAAAAACCGGCTGCCGATGACGATGTCGTTACCTTCCTCCAGTGCCGCCAGCATGGGGGCGATGTATTCCGGCTTGTGCTGGCCGTCGGCATCCATCTGCATGGCACAGTCATAGCCGTTTTCTGCCGCATAGCGCAGCCCGGTCTGGAAGGCCCCGGCCAATCCCAAATTGATGGGCAGGTCGATCAGTCGATAGCCGTGGGCCCGGCAGATGGCAGCCGTCTTGTCCCGGCTGCCGTCATTGACGACCACATAATCGTACTCGGGGTAATGGTGGGTCAGGTTTTCCACCACCTGTACGATGTTGTCCTCCTCGTTGTGGGCGGGGATCACGATGAGCAATTTCGACATCTTAACTCCTTTTAACGCTCTTGCCGAGCGTCCTGCGCCGTTTTCATCATTGTAGCAAAGACCGCCTGCCATGTAAAGTGGGCGCGCAGATTCTCCTCGGCGCGGCGGGCGCGGGCACGGGCTTCTTCGGGGTGGTCCAGCACGGTGCGCAGCGTGGCAGCCAACGTGTCGGGCTGGATGTCGTCCAGATAGGCGGCATACTCCGCCCCGGGCAACAGTTCCCCTGTGCCGGCGGTGTGGGTACAGACAATGGGACAGCCGCAGGCCGCCGCCTCCAGCAGGGTGGTGGGAAAGCCCTCGGCATATTCGGTGGGTAGGCAGTAACAATCGGCCTGCCGCAGCAGTTGTACGATCTGGGGGTGGGGCAGCGGCCCCAGCACTCGCACCGGGCCGCCCAAATCCCGCAGCGCAGCCTCTTGCGGACCGGTACCGGCGATGGCCAGTACGCACCCCGGCAGTTGTGCCACAGCTTGCGCCAGCGGCAAGGCGCCCTTTTCGGGGATCAGACGGCCTACAAAGGCGATCAAATGCCCTTGGGGCGGCACCTGCAGCGTGGTGCGCCAATCGGTGTGGGGCTCGGCTTCGGCCAGCGCGGTCAGCTCCTCGGGGTCCACGGCGTTGGGCAGCGTGCCCGCAGCGGTAATGCCAAAGGTGCGCAGCCAGCGGCAGACATCGGCAGACACGCCGTAGAAGGGGAAACCGCATCGGCGGATCAGACCGCAGGCCAGATGTTCATACCAGCGCCCCAGTACACTACCCAGTCCCCCATGCATCATATAGCCGGTGGAATGGTCGATGACCAGCGCCGGAATGCCCCGGCGTTTGCACTGCCGGGCCGCCCAGACACTCTGGGTGTACATTCGGGTTTGGATCACGGCAAAATCAATGGACTGGGCCCACAAATCGGAGGTAGGGGGCAGGGGACGCAGTACCGGGAACCGCCCCCCCATTACGGGAAAGGCGGGCAGCCGGTAGATCTCCAGCCCGTCGGCGTCCTGCTCCCGGGCAGGCTGCCCCGGCAGGGCACTGGTGACGATCAAGGCCCGATGGCCCGCCGCCACACAGCGCCGCGCCAAATTCCAGGTATAGCGCTCTACACCGCCCGGGGTGGGCAGGTATTGTGCGGTAAAAAAACAGAAGGTCATAAGAATGTTCCCTCGCCGTTATCTTGCGATGACGGCCAGCATGCTATTCATCAAAACACCAAACTGTACCAGTGCCAGTGCACCCATCAACTGGGCGGTGGCAGTCCCTTCATCGGCAATGCGGGCTATCCGTCGGGGCAGTCCCACCACCAACAGGAGGGGCAGCACCGGCAGGAAGTAACGGCCCTGCAAGCCGTAGAGCGTGTCATAGTAGGTGGGAGTCCACAACAGACAGCCTGCTACCGCCAATAAGCAGCAGAGCACCCCGGCTAAGGCACACCACAAGCGGCCCCATCCGGCGGGCAAAAGGGGTTGCCCCTCCACCGGCAGTGCGGCAAAGAGCAGCAGCAGGTAGAGCAGGACCACCCAACCCCAGGCCAAATCCAGCGAGTAGTAGCTCAGGCTGCCGCCCACCAGCGTGCGCAGGTAGTGGTCGCCGTTTTCCACGGCGGAACGCACCAACAGCAGCACCGTGTCGGGCAGATGGGTCAGGATGTAGCCCGGCGTGTAGGTGATGCGGTCTGCCTCGTCGGTGACGCTTTGGGTGGCCCGGGTGGCCCGGGCGGCTTCGATTTCAGCGGCCAGCGTCTGCCGGTCCAGCGGCATGCGGTCATCCATCACACCGGGTTCCAGACCCAGTTCGGCAAAACGCTGGGTGCAGCTATCCAGACTGTAAACGACTTTGTAGACCAACAGGGCACCGCCCTCGTCATAGTAGCCAACCAGAGAAGGGTCTTGAGAAAGATCTTGCCCCAGCAAGGCCAGCGAGATCCGGGACAACGTGTCTGTGCCGTCGGTATAGCTGTCGATCCGAGCGGCGCTGAAAAGGAAGCTCTGTCCCAGTGTTACCGGGGAAACATCCCCCTCTGCAAGGGCTTCTACCCAGAAATCTACCTCGCTCTGGGCGGGGTCGCGGTTGTCCTCTACATAATAATAGAGCCGCCGGACGTAATTCTCTAGTGTATTGTCCCCGCAGATCACGGCCTCGTAAGCGGTGTCCGGTTCGGTGGGACGTGCCTTTTCAGGACGTGCCGAGAGGGGATTGACCGCAGTGGGGGCTGCCTCGGTCTGTACCGAAACGGTGGAATCCGTTTCGGTAGAAGTCCCGGTGACAGAAGTCAGCACGCCGGTATTCAACACCAGCGCCAAAGCCACGCAGGCTGCCAGATAGATCGCTTTCTTGGCCTTGCCATGACGGCCCAACCGCAGATTGGGGACCAGACAAACCAGTGCCGCCAACGGCAGGTATACCAATTTGCCGGGAGCCAGCAGTACGCCGGTACCCAGCAGCATCCCCAACCGAGTGGGGCGCAGGGCTTGCCGGGGGTCCGGCCCAAAGGCGGCGTCCAGCAGCAGGGCCGTAAAGGCAAAGCAGAACCCCAACAACGGGGCGTCCCGGCTAAAGCTGGCAGCCAGATGCAGCGTCATAGGCAGCAAGGCCACAGCGGCGAATACCCGTTTGCCGAAGGGCGCCACCCGCACCGCATAGGCGGCCAACGCCGCAAAGAGCAGCAGATTGGCCAATCGTCCCAGCGCCAGAGCAGGGGTAAAGCCCAGATGCAAGAGATAGGCTAGAAATACCGCGCCGCCGCTGACCAGATACAACAGAGGATTCTGGTCGGTCTGCAACTCGGCGTATTCCTGATGGCTGTCAAAGGCGGCATCGGTGGTGGTAAAGAGGGTGCCGGTGAACTCCTGCCAGGTAAACACGGTGGTGTTTTCATCCTGCAAGGTGGGGTCCACATCGGTTGGGCGGCGGAAGCTGGTGGTAATGGGGACATGACCCATCTGCCAGTCCTCGTCCGAGAAGAGGTTGGCCCACCGGCTGGCGAGGGTAAAGCTTTGGTTGATGTGGTATTTTTCATCAGGGGCTGCGTAAGGGGGCAGTACAAAGGAGTAGAGCACCCCCAGCCCCAGTACCAGCACAAAGACCAGACGGGGCAGCCCGACCCGGCGGCTGGTGACGGCCCAGACGGTAAACGCGGCCAACAGGGCGGCAAAACCGCAGATCAGCAAAAAGAACCGGGTCAGATACCCGCCGATCCGCTGATAGGTCACCTGCAAGGCCATGGTACCGTCCACCGGGGACCCGTCCACCGCCATGGGATCCTGCCACAGGGCCACACCGCTGCTGTGGCCCAAGGCCAGCACTTCACTGCCCGTATAGTGGGGCGTCAGGGAAAGGCGATACCGCCGTCCGGCGGTCCCTGTCACAGCTTGGTCCAACCCCAGCACGGTGTACTGGTCGGGCACGATGTATTCCATCACGCCGGTAGAGCGGGCCAGTTCCTCACCGGTGTCGGCGTCAGAGAGCACCAGCTCCAGCGTGCCGGAAGGCTGGCCGCCCGGCAGATAAAATTCCATGCCGATAGCCAGCAGATCGTTGTCAAAGGTAAAGGTCTGGCTGGCGGTCTGGCCGTCCTGTAAGATGGTGGAGGCGCTGTAATCGTCGCTGATGGATTCCGAACGCCCCTTGCCCAGCTGTGGGCGCACAATGGCCAGCCACACCAGCACAGACAGGGCCAGCAGTACGGCCAGCGTGCCCAGCGCATAGAGCAGCGGCTTGTGGGTTGGTTTGGTTTGGGCGCGCCCCGGCATACAATCCCTCCGCTTCAATCGATGGTCACACCGAAGGCTGCCTCTACGGCATCCTTCCAGCGGCCATCTTCCTCCAAGATTTTCTGCACCGCGCCGCGCACGGCACCGTAACCGCCGCGCTGGGGGCAGATATAGTCCGCCCGCGCCTGAATCAAGTCCGAGGCATCGGCTGGGCAGGCCACAAAGCCGCACAGGGCCATGGCGGCCAAATCGTTCACATCATCGCCGCAGTAGGCGATCTCTTCTTTGGTATAGCCGTTCTCTGCAAAGAATTTCTGCAAGAAGGGAGCCTTGCGGCCCACGTTCTGGTATACGTCGGTGATCTTCAGGTCGGCGGCACGGCGGCGCACCGCCTCGCACTCCCGGCCGGTGCAGATCACCACCCGAATGCCTGCGGCCCGGGCAATGAGCAGCCCGGCGCCGTCCTTCGCGGCAAATTTTTTCAGTTCATTGCCGGTCGAATCGTAGTAGATGCCGCCGTCGGTCAGCGTGCCGTCTACATCCAAAACCAATACACGGATCATGCGTTAAGCCCTTTCGTATTCGCTGGGGGTCAAAAAGCGTACCGGAAGTCCGGCCGCCCGGATAGCGCCCGCCATCTGGGCGTTGTAAGCCGCGCCCCGTCCCGTGTGGGTGTGCAGGCCGGCATCGGCATAAGCAGGGGTTCCGGGACGGTAACCATCGGCGCCGGCCAGCAAGACTTCCGCCGCACCGCAAAGCCGCAGCAGTCGCAGCAGCATCAGTACGCTGTTGCCGCCCTGCGCATCGGTGCCGGCCAGCCGGTCATAGTTCACCACGGTGGCCGAAGCATCGGCCCGCAGGTTGCTGGTCAGGATCAGCGGGCAGGGATAGGCGGCTTCCTCGTCAAAGCGCTTGGCGTTGGTGAAGAAGGCGTACCCGGGCTGTACAAAGTCCGGGACAAAGTTGGCCGATACCGTCACGTCTGCCTCGGCACCGGTCACGGCAGCCAGGCCGGCTTCGCTGGCCAGCGTAGCGCCGGGGGCCAGCACCAGCACCCGTTTGCCGCCGAAGGCCTTTTGCAGGCTGGCGATGGCCGCCTCGTCGTCGATACGGCGGTTGCGGTATTCGGTGTAGAGCTTGTCGGCGTAGGCCGCGTCAAAGGCGGTCTTTTTGCTGGGATCGATGGCTGCCAGAATGTGGTTGATGTCCCGGTTGGTCAAATCGCCCTTGTTCAGGTAATGCTCGGCATAGTTGCGGTGCAGGTTGAACCGGGCCGACAGGAAG
>NZ_CALADU010000048.1 GCF_937890665.1 uncultured Subdoligranulum sp. | reverse complement strand
GCCTTTTTATGCGCAGGGAGATTTGACGGTTACGTTCATGCCGCGATATGCGGGAGCCGTGCGGCAGTAATCCAAGGTGTCGTTCATCCAGCCCATGTCCCACTTATAGTCAAATCCAAGGCCGTTTTCAGACACAGACTTTGTAACGTTGGGATAGGATGTGGAGTCCTCCGCTATCAGAATTGCGGTTGGATGCAGTGTCTTCAACCCCCGATTCATATATTGCAGGAATTTTACTGCGTCCAGATTGACACCCCGTCCAGGGTCTCCCTGCCAATAAATCATGCGGCTGATTGCGTCCATGCGCAGGCCATCTACATGAAATTCCGCCAGCCAGTAATTCGCGGCAGATTGCAGAAAGCTGCGAACCTCACCACGAGAGTGCATGAAGTTTAGGCTTCCCCATTCACTGACACCCACTGCCGCATGGGGGTACTCATACAAAGCTGTGCCGTCAAATTGAGCTAAAGCATAGCCGTCTACCGCAAAATGTACCGGAACAAAATCCATGATGACACCTATGCCATTCTGATGGCAGGCGTCTACAAAGGCCTTTAGCTGATCTGCTGTTCCATAACGGGAGGTCGGGCTGAAAAAGCCCGTGCTTTGATAGCCCCAGGATTCATCGCAGGGATGCTCGTTCAGCGGCATAATTTCCAGATAGTTATATCCGTTTTGCTTGAGATACGGAATCAAAATATCCGCCATTTCCTCATAAGTATACCAATCATCCGCTCTCTCCGATGGCTTTCGGAATGATCCGAAATGGAGTTCATAGATATTAAGTGGCCTGTTTTTGCAGTCAGAGCGGGAAAGCATCCAGGCTGAGTCATGGAACTGGTAGGAGTTCATATCCCGAACGATGGATGCGGAATTGGGCCTCAACTCCATTCCAAAACCATACGGATCACAGTGGTCAACGCAGCTACCGCTTTTTTCATAAATCCGGTATTTGTACATGCTTCCCGGTTTGACACTGTCCACATAACGCTCCCAGAAGTTTCCATCATAGACCCGATTCATATCGTATTCCCGCCATTGGCTGCATTCTCCAATCAGCGAAACCTTCTGCGCTCCCGGAGCAAAGGTGCGGAATACTACGCCGGCGTCCGTTATATGAGCGCCGAGATATTGATAGGCATCAAAAATTTTACCAGTATAAAATCCATGAAAATCCATGTTCTGCTCCTATCACAACAGCTGCTCGCTTTTCCATTATTTGTTTTCTAATCCTCAAGAAACATCACACCAATCGTGTTGGGTCCGCAATGGCATGCTACTGTGCAGCCCGCGAAGGTCTCTTGAATATCAGTGAATCTTTTATCTTCGGTCAGGACCTGCCTCGCAGCGTCCACAGCTTCCCGCTTAGCAGATGGATATACAATATAGACACGTCCATCAGAAATATTTCCGGGTACCGAAATGCGGTCTTTGGTATATTGATACATGACTTTTTCCAGAGAACCCCGATACTTTTTTCCTACGCGCATGATTCCACCGCTGACTTCGATGCACGGTTTCAGATGCATCAAATTTGCCCCCAGTGCCGCAACGGAAGAACAACGGCCGCCCTTTCGCATATAGTCCAACCGGTCAAGAATAAAGCTGGCATTGACACGGCTTGCGGCACTCTCCAAGCGCATACATATCTTTTCGGGTGAGACGCCCTGTTCTGCCATTTTGGCCGCTTCCATCACAATAATCCCCTGACCACTGGATAGATTCTTTGAATCCACTATGTACACATTGGAAAATTCACTGGCAGCAATCACTGCATTTTGATAGCAGCTTGAAAAACCGGAGCCAATTGTAATCATGATAACCGCTTCATATTGCAGGCTGAGTTCCTCGAAATATTCTGACAGCTCCATAGGATTTGGCGCAGCTGTTGTGCAGATATCTCCTCCTTTTTCCACATAAGAAAAGATATCCTCCGGCGTGATTTCGAGGCCATCCAAAAAGGAGTCTTCTCCTTTGTTTATGTGCAGGGGGATCACCGAAATATGATGTGCATGAATGAGTTCCCGGGGCAAATCGCAGGTTGAATCCGTCACAATTTTAATACTCATATTGTCCTCCTAAGACTTCCTTTTTACGAATCAGAGCCCAAATAATTGCCTGCCCCAAAGGACAAAACTATTTGAGCAAACAAGAATCGATAAATTGCCAGAGTTGTGGGGTCCTGAATGGCTGTTTCCACCAATACTGATTTATACTTTGTAACAGCCTCCGCCAATGAATTCTCGCATCAGGGAGGTTTTTGGCACGTCGTCTGCTGGAATGGGTAAAAAATAGTTTAAGAATTTCAGCAAGCGCTTTGCCTCGATGTATTCCTCACAATCTTTTGGAACGCCAAAAAGCAGCGGTTCCACAAAGGGTTTCAAAAGGGCGATTTCATAAATCAGTGCCGAGTTGAAAATCATGTCCGCACTGTCTTGAAACGGGAAAATATTGTTTTCTTCTCCTCTTCTTACAGACGGCCACATCTGAATGGTAGCCCTGGCGCTGTAACCCCGGGTCCTTGCATCCCGTTCGATCCTTCGCAAAAGTCGTGCGTCTGTTGTGGGGATGTAGTTGTGGTCATCGACATTCAGCGTAGTCAGGCAGCTGATGTAGATTTTGTATTTGCTCTCTTTCGGCAGAGAATAGGAAAGCTGATCGTTCAGGCAGTGGATGCCCTCGATGACAAGAACATCCTGCGCTCCCAGGGTCAGATAGTCGCCGTTGTATTCACGGACGCCCTTTTTGAAGTTGAACTGTGGGATTTCCACCGTCTCACCCCTTAGGAGCCGTGTCATATCCGCATTGAACTGCTCAACATCCATGGCGCCCAAACTCTCAAAATCATACTGACCGTTTTGATCCAAGGGCGTCTCGGAGCGGTTTTTAAAATAATTGTCCGTTGCGATGGCATGTGGGTGCAGGCCGCACGCCAAAAGCTGGGTGGACAGGCGATGGGAAAATGTCGTCTTTCCTGAGGACGAAGGGCCGGCAATCATAACGAAGCGAACATCCTTCCGGGCTGCAATTTCACCTGCAATATCTCCGATTTTCTTTTCCATCATTGCCTCGTGCGCAAGGATCATGTGTGTAGCATTTCCCTGTGAAATGACTCCGTTCATCTCCGCAACATTAGAGATATGCAGCGCCTCAGATCTGAGGGTGGCGTCGTAAAGTTCCCGGAATACCTTCATGGAGGGATGGAACGCTCCCAGCTGACTGGGATTCTTTTGATCTGGCAGACGCAGAACAAATCCGCTCTCAAACAGCTGCAGGCCAAAGCATTTCAAATACCCCGTATCAGGAACCATGTAGCCGTAAAAATAATCTGAAAACTCATCCAGAAAATAAATATTGACATGGGAATTGATCCGAAAGCTGAGCAGCTGCGCCTTGTCGTACATTTGTGTTTTGCGAAACAGTTCTACAGCATCATCGGTATTGATGGATTCTTTCCGAATAGGTACTGCCTGTTCGGAAATCGCCCTCATGCGGCCTTCAACCTGGTTCAGCAGCTCCTGTCCCAGTGTGAAGGCCCCCTTTGCCCGGATAAACAAGGCATGGCTGATGGAATACTCGACGGAAACGCGCTCAACATTCTCCTTGCGAACCACATCATAGAAGGCTTTCAGCATCAGAAAAACCACACTGCGTTCATAAGTCTGCATCCCCGGCTTTTCTTCTACCGTAATCATTTTCAGCGTGCAATCCCTATCCAAAGCCTTGTGCAGTTCACAGAGTTTCCCGTTTCGATTGACAAGCAAAATATCATGCGCATATCCTTCCTGAAAATCAGCAGCTATCGCCTGATACAGAGTTCCTTTTGGATAAATATATTCAACGCCATCCACGTTCACTTTCATCATTCTCGTATTTTCCATAGAACAGCCTCCTCTAATTCTCCGCACAGGTTCGAGATACAGCAAATTCTTTCACAACGTCACGTCTCCACCCAGTATGAAAAATGCGGCTTTTAAACAAGCCGCATTTTCAGTGCATCCATCGCGGTTTCATTTACCTGCTCCCAGGGGAATCCGTTTCTCCCGAAATGGCCATAATTTGTGGTCTCAGCAAAAATGGGACTGTCCAGTTTTAAATATTGGATGATGGCTCCGGGGCGCAGGTCAAAGCAATTGCGGACCCAGTCGCACAGTACATCATCCGGCAGTCGGCCTGTCCCAAAGGTTTCCACAGAAACGGACACTGGCTCAGAGACACCGATGGCATAGCCCAGCTGCAGTTCCAACTGCTTGGCAGCACCCGCCGCCACCGCGGTTTTCGCGACGTGGCGGGCCATATATGCGGCGCTCCGGTCAACCTTCGTGGCATCTTTGCCGGAGAACGCTCCGCCGCCGTGATGGCCGATGCCGCCATAAGTATCGCAGATGATCTTTCTTCCGGTCAGACCGGTGTCCGCGGCGGGTCCTCCCAGCACAAAGCGCCCCGTGGGATTGATATAGTATTTCGTGTTTTCGTCCAGTAGCTTGGCATCAATGACGGGGAACACAACCCGCTCCAAAATATCCTTGCGTAGCACCTTCATATCAATATCCGGATCGTGTTGGGCAGAGACTACCACAGTGTCTACCCGTATTGGCGCACCATCCACATACTCCACTGTGACCTGTGCCTTTCCATCCGGACGCAGGTAGGGCAATAGGCCAGACTTTCGGACTTCCGTCAAGCGGCAGGTCAGGGCGTGGGCCAAGGTGATAGACAGCGGCATCAATTCGGTGGTCTCATCGCAGGCGTAGCCGAACATCATACCCTGATCGCCGGCACCCACATCCTTGGAGCCGTCGGCGGCCGCATCCACACCCATTGCGATGTCAGGAGACTGCTCATGGATGGAGCAAGTAATATTGACACTTTTTGCGTCAAACCCATATTCGGGCCTTGTATAGCCGATTTTTGCAATACAGCGGCGGGCAATCTTCTCAAAATTTGGGGATGCCTTGCTGGTGATCTCGCCCATGATGTGCATGGCTCCCGGTTCCGCTGTGACCTCTACTGCACTCCGGGATTTGGGATCTTCGTTCAGCAACGCATTGAGAATACTGTCCGCAACAAAATCACAGATTTTGTCAGGATGGCCTTCAGTGACCGATTCGGAAGTCAAGAATTTTCTCATAGCTCACATCTCCTGTTGTATTTTTTCTCTGACAGAGAGTTCTCACTTTCTATTGCGATGGATCAGGTTTTCTGAGAATCGTTCAGTACACGCCTTTGTGCGCGCAGGAATACGAGGATGCTGAGGATAAATGGGAAAAAGAATGTTGCGACGCGGAATAGAATCAGAGCGGAGGATGCCTGGGCATATTCCATATAGTGGGAAAATATCAGCACGAAGGCAAACTCCACTGGCCCCACGCCCGCCACATTGGGCAGGGCGTTGGAGATCAGATGCATCAGTGCGGTCAGCAGCTGTACGTGCCAGAAGGAGGGACCAGATATTCCCAATATCTCCATACAGAGAAACGGTATGGTGTAAAGGCAAAATAGCTTTAGACCATTGAATAACAGCACTTTGAGAAGGCACCAGTGGTCATGAAGCAATTTGGGGGATTCCGTATGAAGCGAAGATAGATTGTCTTTCCACAGACGCTTGCGGCCTTCCCATTTTTCCGTATTCGGCAAATGATCAATCACCCAGGATGCAAACCACTGCACCTTTTCCCAGGCGCACAGCAGAACCAGTGCCGCTATAATCAGAGCGCAGATTCCATATCCCAACGGTATGTAGCGGGAAAAGCCGCGGCCAGTTTCGCTGAGCCAGCGGCCCTGAAATAACAGCATAACGGTGGTGTAGATTAAAACAGAACTCTTATGAAATATGTACTCCAGCATCATGGTACCAATGCCACAGCCTGTCATCATACCGCAGTGATGCAGGTAATAGCTTTGCATGGGAACAGAGCCGACGGAAAGCGTAGATACGTTTCCGAAAACGCCAAGGAAGGTCACCTCTACCGCTTGCCGATATGAAAATGTTGGGAGTCGACGGCGAATCATCGCAAAGCAGACTGCTGATTCAAGCATTTGATAAGCAAGACCCATGCCCAGCAGGAGCAACAGTTCTCTGATGCTGACGGCCTGGATATTCCGCAAAATCTCCTGATAATGATCCCGAAACACCCAAATTACCAACAGGAATAAAAGCAAAAGTGTAGCGGCACTGATTGCTACTGTTTTCCATTGTTTCTTATCCATAGGAGACCTCTAAAAGATAAAATGTTTCGCTAAACAGCGGAAATAGAAGAATCAGAAACTCACTGAACTTTGCTTGTTCCTTCATGACGCTGGGGAAATGTAGTAACATCTGAATGGACTCGACTATGGGCTTTCACTGTTCTATGTGTAGCCGATAAGAGGTAACTATAAGACCAGCAGCATTACGGATGTGTTTGCGCAGCAATGCCCGACCAAGCCTGCTTCAATTGTACTTAGAAACACCCGCACATCATATGGACAAAAGCAGCCCCTGTGCCTGTTTTTTAGGCACAGGGGCTGCTTTTGTCTGATTCTATGTTCTTAAGAAAAGCCAAAGTTTTATTTCTTTTCACATCGGGTAATCATCGCGTCCAAATCGCCGCGCTTCAATTCGCAAATCCGATGGAACCGCGATTGAATACCTTCCTGCATCCCTGTTTCCAGCCAGCCGACGACAAAGCCAAAACACATGCATTTCAAATAATCAATCATCAGCTTTCGGTCCGGCTCCGCCACGGTCCGTCCGGCCAGAATTCCATCTACATAAGTCGTAACTGCGTGCTCACATACCCGCCATTGGTACTGTTCATAGATATCCCGGTTGATGGAGTGATAAATGTGCAGTACCGCTTTCCGGTTTTCCAATGCAAACCTTATGGCGGCATTGAGACAGTCCTCGACGGACTCAATAGAGGGATGTTCCTGAATCACCCGATTCGCATCCTCGTTAATAATCGTTTCTACCAATTGGGGAATATCCTGAAAATAATAATAAAAGGTGTTACGGTTAACACCACAGGCATCCACGATATCCCGGACAGTGATTTGGCTTAGAGGCCTCTCATTCAACAGCTTAATAAACGAATCCCGAATCGCTTTTTTTGCAAAACCGGCCACGGTTCACGCCTCCCTCATTTGATTTCCGCTATATCAACATATGACTTGGAAATGCAGTGAGAACAATGCCAGCACTCTGATTCATGCGTCTTTCAAGAGCCGGGAAGTCGCGCCATCCACCAGAAACTCCGCGGTGACAAGCAGTTCTTCCTTGGGAAGGTCCATGTTCTTTTGGAACCACTCACGAATCAGGCCAATGAGACCATAGGTGATGAATCTCAGTAAATAGGACAGCTGCTGGTCATCCATAGGCTGGAACCAGGCCCGAATGACCTCCGTGCCGTTACGGTGAATCAGCTGCTGCAAATGCTCGGCAAACTGGCTAACCTCGTTGTTTTCAAACAGGATAGTGCAGACCTCCCGATGCTCCACCACAAAGTCCAGGATTGGCTCGAACACGGGGCGCAGGGTGCCGTCCGCCACCGTTTCCTGGATATGGGCGTCCACCAGCACCTGGGCCTCTGCCAGCAGGTCTTCCTCCATACTTTGCAGCAGTTGAGTAGTATCCGTGTAATGGAGGTAAAACGTGGTGCGGT
>NZ_CALADU010000047.1 GCF_937890665.1 uncultured Subdoligranulum sp. | reverse complement strand
ATGCAGGGTACGGCCCGTGCCGCCGCCGGAAGCGACGGAGAAGTACTTCTTGCCATTCTCGATGGCCCACTTCTTGTAGGTGCCGGCAACCAGATGCTGGAAGCGAGTGGGGTTGGTGGAGTTACCGGTGATGGAAACTTCCACGCCCTCAGCCTTCATGATGGCAACGCCTTCCAGAACGTCGTTGGCGCCGTAGCACTTAACGGCAGCGCGCTCACCATCGGAGTAAGCGGTGGTGTTGACGACCTTCAGCTCGCCAGTCTTGAAGTCATACTCGGTCTGGACATAGGTAAAGCCATTGATGCGGCTGATGATCATAGCAGCATCCTTGCCGAGGCCGTTCAGGATAACGCGCAGAGGCTCCTTGCGGACCTTGTTGGCGGTACGGGCAATACCGATGGCGCCTTCCGCAGCAGCGAAAGACTCGTGGCCAGCCAAGAAGGCGAAGCAATGGGTATCCTCATGCAGCAGCATGGCGCCCAGATTGCCATGGCCCAGACCGACCTTACGCTGCTCGGCAACAGAGCCGGGAACCGTGAAGGCTTCCAGACCTTCGCCGATGGCAGCAGCGCACTCAGCAGCGCTCTTCAGGCCGCGCTTGACGGCGATGGCAGTGCCGAGGGTGTAAGCCCAAACGGCGTTGTCGAAGCAGATGGGCTGGATGCCGCGGATGATCTTATCGCAATCGATGCCCTTGGCCAGCAGCATTTCGTTGCAGGCGTCGAGGCTCTCCAAGCCATTGGCTTTCAGGCAGGCCTCGATCTTGGGCATACGGCGTTCCTGGGATTCAAAAGTTGCCATAGTGTATGTTCCTCCCTCTCTTATTCTTCACGCGGGTCGATGTACTTGACAGCGCCCTGCTCGGCAGAGAAGCGGCCGTAGGTGCCGATGTTCTTCTCGTAGGCTTCCTTGGGATCCTTGCCGTGGCGGATGTCTTCCATCATCTTGCCGAGGCGGACAAACTGGTAACCGATGACCTGATTGTCCTTGTCCAGAGCGGTCTTGAGGATGTAGCCCTCGGTCAGTTCGAGGTAACGAACGCCCTTAGCCTTGGTGGAGAAAATGGTGCCGGTCATGCTGCGCAGACCTTTGCCCAAGTCATCCAGACCAGCGCCGACAGGCAGGCCGTTCTCAGAGAAAGCGGTCTGGCTGCGGCCATAGACGATCTGCAGGAACAGCTCACGCATAGCAACGTTGATAGCGTCGCAGACGAGGTCGGTGTTCAGCGCTTCCAGAATGGTCTTGCCGGGCAGGATCTCGCCAGCCATAGCGGCAGAGTGGGTCATACCGGAGCAGCCGATGGTCTCGACCAAAGCTTCCTCGATGATGCCGTTCTTGATGTTCAGGCTGAGCTTGCAGGTACCCTGCTGGGGAGCACACCAGCCCACACCGTGGGTATAGCCGCTGATATCCTCAATTTTATAGGCCTTTACCCATTCGCCCTCTTCGGGAATGGGCGCGGGACCGTGCTTG
Source organism: uncultured Subdoligranulum sp. (assembly GCF_937890665.1). Next base: position 4,621 of record NZ_CALADU010000047.1, on the reverse strand, counting down.
GGCCCTTTTGTGATCGGGCACATGTTGTTGACCTGTGCGGAGTATTCGATCATAATTTTCTCTCCTTTGCATATTGTTAGGCTTTTCACAGCTAAGTTTATTATAAAGGGTCGAAGCGTTTTTTGCAAGACGTTAGGCTATGCTAACGCCTCGTTTTTTCCCCGTTTCTTCCCTTTTTTCTTAAAACAAGAAACCGAACAGCACCCGGGAAGCCGCCCCGCACACCGCCATCATGACGATGGCTGCCACCGCCGGGGGTGCCCAAAGGCGAACCAGCCCCGGTTTGGGCTGTGCTTCGAGTTTGACCTTTTTCCCCTTACCGCGGTGGGCTTTTTCCAGAGGAAGCGTTTCTTCCTCCGGCGGCAGGCAGAAGACCTGCAGCAGCGCAAAGAGCATCATAATCTCCGGGAAGATCATCGATACCCGGATGGATACCACCGCGTGGGTCAGATAACTGACCAACGCCAGCGTCACCGGCGCCACCCCGGGCCGCAGCCAGTTTTTGGCAGCCTTGCGCAGATGGGATGCGATAAACCACAGCCATGCGGCCAGTCCCAGCAGGCCGGTGGTCAGCAACTGTTCCAGATACTCATTATGGGCCGCATAGAAGGTTTTCATACGGTCGGTGACATCGCTGCCCGCCCACGCCATCATAGCGGTGTGCATCATGCCGGTGCCCACGCCCACGATTTTGCGCCACAGCGGCTGGTCCAGCCAGGTGCTCCAGGTGATGCGCCACGCGGTGCCCCGGTAGGTGCCCCAATCGTCGTTGATGATCAGGACATCGTCCAACCGGCCCAAACTGGGGAAGCCCGGCCAGAAGTTGGCCAACGCATAGAGCAGCACCGTGGCGATCACCGCCACCGCTGCCACCACCCGTCCGGCACGCCAGAGAGGAATTTCCCTCCCCCGCAGACCAAACCGCAGCACGGCCCACAACAAGGTGCAGATCACAAAACCTTCCACGCCCATATGGCCCAGCGCCGCCAGCATAGGCTTACCACCTTGCGTATACACATGGGTGCGCATGTACTGCATCCACCCGGCGTGGAAAAAGAAAAACGCACCGATGACCGCAATGCGGCGCAGCGTGCGGGTGGTGAACATCTTCTGGCACATCAGCACCAGCACAGCCACCCCAATTCCCAATGCCAGTCCTTCGGCATCCACCACCGCAAGGGCCAAACCGCCGAAAAAGGCCGGCACGCCATAAAACAGCGTGTGCCGTACGCCCCGTGCCACCAAAAAGGCATAGAATACCAATGGCAGCGCAAACGCCATAAACCCGGAGTTGAAGTTTTTCTGCCCCAGCGTAGAGAAGAACTGGGCGCGCTCCACCACGGCGGTATCGGCATAGGTGCCGATGAGATCTATATTAAAAATGTTGAGCACATACAACACCGTAACGATGGCCGTCGTAATGCCCACACAGAAAGTCAGTCCATTGAGCAGGTCCTGCGGTGCAAAAGCCCGCACTGTCAGGTAGCTGGCTGCGGTAAACAGCACCATCATAAACCCGCCGTAATAGCCGCCCAATCCCCAGAAGGAAGAGATCGGCGACAGGGACGCCACGGTGGAAATAAGGCCGGTGAGCACCACAGCCCCCAGCGCCCAAAGCGTCGTATCTTTGCCGGAGAATCGGCCACTGTGGGGAGCCGCTCCCACCAGCGCCAACGCGCCGATCCATAGGCAGAATGCCCAAGACAGGGTGCAAACACCGGTGAATTTGACCACACCGAGATTGGAAAATTTGTCAATGTATAAGGGGTAAACGCAAAGCACCGCCAACAAAAAAGCGGTAGCTGAGCGCGCTGCGAACTGTCGCAGCCGGATCATTTGCTGCATGGGTCCTCCTTCAAAATTGATAACCAAACGAGATATAACCCTTATAGTTTATAGTCTACACGCCCCAAGGCGTTTTTTCAAGATTCGCCCACGGGTTTTACAAGTCTAACACAAAATAATCCCACCAATGCACAGCCGCCAGCCAGCCAATGCCGGGCCGCTAACGGCAGTGCCTGACTGCCGATATAACTCAGCAGACTGCCGGCGCTCATCCCCAACGCAATAAAGCCGTAGTTGACCCCGGCATGCCGCAGACCGAACAGGTCGGTGTTCAAAGCAGGCTGTACCGCAGCCCCGCCGGAATAGAAAAAAGTCAGGAGCGCATAGGAAGCCAACACCCACCAATTTTGTGCAAAGGCAAACCAGACCGAACCCGCCGCCAGCCCCAGATAAACGAGATACAGCACCCGCTTGCGGCCAAAACGGTCACTGCCCGCCGGGCAAAGCAACCGCCCGGCAGCACTGGCCGCCGACCCCAGCACAATGCTGAAAGGAGCCGCGTTTTCCGGCAGTCCCCGGTCGGCGGCAATGGAAAAGATCTCCGGGCTGAAGAGCAGCACCGGCGGCGAGCTGAGCGCCACCGCCGCCACACACAGCTTGTAGGCCCGGGTGCGGATCATCTGCCGGTGATTCATTCCCTGCTGGGCAGCCTTCGCGTTCCCTGTACAGGGCGGGTCCTGCAAAATGGCTGCCCCGGCACCGCAAACCAGCAGCATGATGGCCCCCAGCGCCGCAAAACAGATGCGGATGCCCCACCGTCCACCGACGCCTTTGACAAAGAGGGTAAAAAACGCACCGGAAAGCCCCATCGCCACTCCGGTCACCCCAGTAGCCCATCCTTTTCGATTCTGATACCATTTTTGGGCGCATGCCATGACGGCGGGTGCCAAAAACGCGCTGCCTACCCCCACCGGCACACTGTAAACCAGCAAAAAGAGCGGCGCATTGCCTGCCGGCACCAGCGCCGCCGCAAAGAAGCCCCCGGCCAGCAAGGCGGTCCCCCATAACCCCGCCGTGCGGGGGCCGCGGCGGTCCTGCAGCAGCCCGCCCACAGCACACCCTACCCCGTAGGCGGCTACCAACACGGCAAAGCCCAACATCGCCTGACCGCGGGACAAACTGTATCCCTGCATTACCGGCCGTTGAAAAACACCCCATGCCGCCGGAATGCCGGTAAGCATCTGAACACCGACCCCCGCCGCCAAAATGTACGGACCGCGGTTCTGTTTTGCCATGGCTTTCCACTCCCCTCTGTTTTGAGTATGCCCGGTTTGCATTGACAAAATGCGGCGGGAAGTTTATCATGATAACATTATAAGAATAAGGAGCCATTGCCGATGAAAACCCAGCCGTTAAAAGGCATGCGCGACCTGCTGCCCCACGAGCAGGCACTGCGCGACTATATTCAGGGCCAGATTCTGGCCACCTACCGCGCCGCCGGATTCCAGCGGATCTCCACCCCTATTTTGGAAGATATGGAGAATCTGGACAAGAGCGATGGCGGTGACAACCTCAACCTGATTTTTAAAGTATTGAAGCGCGGCGACAAGCTGGAAAAGGCGCTGGCTAGCGGGGACGAAAAGCAACTGTCCGATATGGGTCTGCGCTACGACTTGACGCTGCCCCTTTCCCGCTATTATGCCGCCAATCGCAACGAACTGCCCACGCCGTTCAAGGTCATTCAGACCGATCGCGTCTACCGCGCCGAGCGCCCCCAGAAAGGCCGCCTGCGGGAATTTGTGCAATGTGACATCGATATTTTGGGCGATTCCAGCCCCAACGCCGAGGTGGAACTCATCGACGTAACCGCCCGTGCGTTGCTGGCCATCGGCTTTACCGGGTTCACCGTGAACATCAATGACCGCCGCATCCTGCGGGCCATGCTGGAAAAGACGGGCTTTGCTGCCGATGAGTTGGATTCGGTTTGCATCAGCTTTGACAAGCTGGACAAGATCGGTGCCGATGGTGTCAAGAACGAATTGACCGAGAAAGGTTTCGCCGCCGAAGCCGTGGAAGCACTGGACGCCTTCCTGCGGGCCGGTGATTTCAGTCTGGACACGGTAGCCGCCAAGGTGGACGACGATGCCCTGACCGCTGATCTGCGCTATGTCATTGCCACCAGCGAGAAGATCGCCGCGGGTCGGTATGGGATTGCCTACGCCCCCAGTCTGGTCCGTGGGCAGGGGTATTATACCGGCATGGTGTTTGAGGTCACCTGCCCGCAGTTCAGCGGCGCCGTAGCTGGAGGCGGCCGGTACGACAACATGGTAGGCAAGTTCATCGGCCAGCAGGTTCCGGCGGTGGGCTTCTCCATCGGGTTCGAGCGGGTCTGCGGCATCCTGCTGGAGCAGGGCTACCAGATTCCCGGTGCCAAAAAGCGGCTGGCGCTGCTCTACTGCAAGGACGCCGACTTTGCCGCCGTGCTGGCCAAAGCCCAAACGCTGCGCGCCGACTACGATGTAACCGTACTGCCGCAGGCCAAAAAATTGGGCAAACAGTTCGGCACATTGGAAGCGGCCGGATACGCGGCGGTAGCGTTTGCCGACAACGACGACCTGAAGCTGTTGGGGCAAAAAGCAGAATAACCCAAGTTTTACGGAACAGATGGCCTTGCGGCCATCTGTTCCTTTTTTGTTGCCGTTTTGTTGGGAAGATGTAATCCACAAATTTGTCGGAATATGGTATACTGGAGCCAGAAAAGAGACCGCGGCATAGGCCCGCTTTATACAGAAAGATTAACTATTAAAAGTCAACCCCGAAAATGAATGGTGGTGGT
>NZ_CALADU010000046.1 GCF_937890665.1 uncultured Subdoligranulum sp. | reverse complement strand
CAGGACCTGATCGAAGGTGACCTCGCTGTCAGCCTCAGCGTTCAGCTTCTCGACGTAAACCACGTCGCCAACCTTCACGCTGTACTGCTTGCCACCGGTCTTGATAACTGCGTACATACGGATAACCTCTTTCAATAAGTCTCGCTGGACAGTAGGGCGTTGCGGCAAAACCGCACACTTTTCGGGCCCATACCAAGCGGCTATAAAACTATAGCACAAACCTTTCGGCTTGTCAAGGATTTTTTGGCAAAACATGGCCGTTGCATCGTGTTTTACACACCTGCTGCCCGGCGCGCCGCCTCCACCGTGTTGAGCATAAGCATCGCCCGGGTCATGGGCCCTACGCCACCGGGAACCGGCGTGATCCAAGACGCTTTCTCGGCTGCCGCTTCAAAATCCACATCGCCGTGCAGTTTCCCGTCGGCGCCGCGGTTGATACCCACGTCAATGACTACCGCCCCCCGCTTGACCATCTCTCCGGTGACAAAGCCCGCACGGCCCACCGCCGCCACCAGAATATCGGCCGAGGCGCAGAGTTCCTGCAAGTTTTCGGTCTTGGAGTGGCAGATCGTCACGGTAGCGTTCTTGGCCAACAGCAGCATAGCCGCCGGCTTGCCCACAATGTTGGACCGCCCAATGACCACGGCGTGTTTGCCCGCCATTTGGGTACCGGTGGATTCGATCATGCGGATGCAGCCTGCCGGAGTACAGGGCAGATAGCAGGGTTCCCCAATCTGCATACGGCCCACGTTGACCGGCGAAAACCCATCCACGTCTTTTTCGGGGGGGATCGCTTCGATGATCGCCTTTTCGTCGATCTGGGGCGGCAAAGGTAGCTGTACCAGAATGCCATGAACCGCCGGGTCCTGCGCCAACTTCTGCACCTGCGCCAGCAATTCTGCCTGCGTGGTGGTTTCGGGCAGACGAACGCTGCGGCTTTGGATGCCGCACTGGGCGCAGTCGTTGATCTTACCCCGCACATAGACCTGACTGGCAGGGTCCTCCCCTACCAGCACCACGGCCAAACAAGGGGTGATGCCCTGTGCCTGCAAAGCTGCCACCTGCTCGGCGGCGTCCTTCTTTACCGCGGCAGCCAACGCCTTGCCATCAATGAGGTTTGCTTTCATCCCTTACTCCCCCTTCGTTTCTTCTGCGACGGACTGCTCCTTCGCAGGCTCTTTTTCCGGTTCGGGGTCCGCCGGTGCGGCCGTTTCTTCTGCGGCATGCTCTGTTTCAAACGCCGGAGAAGCCTCCGCCTGTTCCGGTTCGGGGTCTTCCAGTTCTTCGATGTCCATTGCATCCAGATCCAACGCCGCCAACCGCGCGTTCATCGCGTTGGTAGCGGCCAAAAACTCTCCGTGGGATGCACTGGCCACCAGCGCATCCACCGTAAAGCGGTCCCCGGCTTGCTCCTGCTTGTGGATATCCTGCACAGCCAACGCAACCATCAGCGGTTTACCCTTAGCCCGGCGCACCCCTGCCACCAGCAGCAAAAAGGCCACAAATGCCGAAAGGATTGCCACCAGTTGGCTGGCCCGCAGACCGGTATTGCCGATGAGCAGCGAGTCGGTACGCAGCCCTTCGATCCAGCCGCGGCCGAGCCCGTACCAGATGGCATACAGCAAGAAAATCTGGCCGTGGAACTTGCGGTGTTTGACATACAAAGCCAGAACCACAAACCCGATCAAACACCAAAGACTTTCATACAAAAAGGTAGGATGTACCGGCATGCTGGGGTCCACCGTCACACCGGCGGGCAGCGTGACCTGCACCGATTGCAGGTAGGCTTCGGTCCCTTCGCTGTACATACCCCAAGGCAGCGTCGTGTTGGTGCCGAAGGCTTCCTGATTGACAAAGTTGCCCCAACGGCCGATGCCCTGCCCGATCAAAAAGCCCAACGCGACCAGATCGAAGAGCGGCAGCAGCGGCACCTTGCGCCATTTAGCGGCTAAGCCGCCAAAAACAAACGCGCCGATGACCGCACCATAGATGGCGATGCCGCCCAAACGAATGTCCACCATTTCCCACAGACTTTGGTACTCAAACGGTGCCATTGCCACATAATAAATCCGGGCACAAACGATGGCCATAACCGTACCGATCGCCACTACATCCACCAGACGATCCGAGTCAATGCCGAAATCCACTGCATAGTGGAACGCGTACAGCAGTGCCAGCAGCATTCCCACAGCGATGATTACACCGTACCAGTAGATGTTGAACCCACCGATGGACAACGCCACCCGGTTGATGGTAAAATCCAGCCCCAGTCCCGGGAATTGAACATGGTATACCATAGTTACCCTTCCTCGATTCCTTGTTGATTTTGCTTTCTTGCCAGCGTGTTATTGCGGATCAATTTGCACGTAGGCACGGTTTTCTTCCCGCAGCGCCGTTTTCATCAGCGCGTTGGCATCTTCCACCGTCAATTCCGCCAGTGCTGCGATCTCATCCGCCAGCGTGCGGCCTTTCAGGCAAGCGGCTGCCGCTTCCTCGGCTGCGTCGTCCACCGTTTCCACATCGCCCAGCAGTTCCCCGTACATCTGGTTCTTGACCAACAGGAAAACTTCGGGGTCAATGCCTTCGGTGCGCAGACGCTCGATTTCCTGCTGCAGCATTGCCGCCACTTCCCGGGGCGTATCGCTCTCTCCGGTAAAGGCCACCGCACAGGCCCCCCGCACCGCGATAAAGTCGCCGGAAAATTCTGGATTGACCAGCGCCTCATCGTACAACTTGCGGTAGAGCTTGGTAAGTCCACCAACTACCAAGTCGCCCAACATATCCAGCAGCAGTTCTCGCTTCAGATCTCCCTGCGCCAAAGGCGGTTCCCGGTAGGCCACCCCGAAGCAAGGTTTGTTCACCGGCATGGTAAAGGTAGCTCCCTTGCGGGGGATGGGACCTTCCTCCACCGGAATATCCCATTTCACCTCATGGGTGGTCCGGGCACGGTAAAGGCCGTTGCGTTTGCAGGCTTCCACGGCTTGTTCCAACGTGATCTTGCCTGCCACCGACAGCACCATATTGGAAGGCGCATAAAATGCCTTGGTGCAGTTGTAGAGCATCTGGGGCGTCAGCGTTGCGATGCTGTCTGTGGTACCGGCGATGTCATCCCGCAAAGGATGATCCGTGTACAGGCAGCGGAACAGCGCGTTAAGCAACCGCCAGTCGGGGCTATCGTCATACATTTTTATTTCCTGCCCGATGATCCCCTGTTCTTTAGCGATGGTTGCCTTGGTAAACCAAGGCTTACCCACCAACCCCAACAGAATATCCAGATTTTCGTCGATCTTTTGGGTTGCGGAGAAGATGTAGCAGGTACGGTCATAACTGGTGAAGGCGTTGGCCGAAGCGCCCGTCTTCGCATAAAAACTGAACGAATCCCCTTTGGGTGTTTCGCACATCTTGTGCTCCAAAAAATGGGCCGTGCCCGCCGGAAGAGAAACCGGCTTGCCATCCAGTACAAACTGGCGGTGGATAGACCCGAAAGCGGTAGCATAGATGGCATGAACACTGCTATACCCCGGCATGGTACGGCATAAGACCGTCAACCCGCTGGGAAGCACCACCCGCTGGCATCCCACCGCAGACGCCGCCCGGGCCTGCGCGGCAGAGAACTGCGCCTGTTGTTCCTTATTGGACATCTTCGGCACCTCCTTTGCCCTGTGTACCGGGTTTGGCGGTAACCGCATAACAAACCGAATAGTGGTACCCTTGCAGTGCTTGCCGCACTTCGTCCAGTGTAACGGCGCTGGTCAGCACCTTACCGTACTGGGGCGGATAAAGGGGCTCACCCCGGGTGATCTGACCGTAGTACCAGTTTTCCAGTGCGGCCAGACTGTCCCCCAGCGCATCCATACTGGAAAGCAGCCCCCGACGGCAGTCATCCACTTCTTCCTGCGTGATGGGGCCGTTTTTAAGGGCCTCCCACTCCGCCAGAATAGCCTCCTCGGCCTGCTGTTCTTTCCCGGGCTCCACACCGGAATCGATCATCATAACACCGGTCGCCCGCTGGGCCGCCGAGCCGCAGTAGTAGCACAGCGATTGTTTTTCCCGCACGTTGCGGAACAAACGGCTGGTGGCAGAACCGCCCAGCACGCTCATAGCCACCCGCAGAATGCTGACGCTGGGCGGGTTGGGATTGTCCCCCGCCGTGAACAGCATGCAAAGTTTGGCTTGCGTCAGGCCGGGGATCTCCTCGGCAAAATGCCGCACCGTTGTCGGCGGCATGCCCATGGGTGCCGCAAACGGCTGCGGCGTGCGAGGATGATTTTGCAGTTTTTGCAAGAGCAGGTCAGCCACCCGCGCCTCATCAGCCCCCTGCACCATAACATCGATGGTGGCGTTGGCCAAGATGCGGTCATACTCCGCCTTCAAGCTGGCGGGCGTCACATGGACCAGCTCCCCGGGATAGCCGCCCAGCTCGATCCCCGCCGGGGAATCCCCAAAAAATTTGCGCCGGGCCTGCCGCACACAGTAGAGTCGCTTGGAATTGAACTCAGCTTCCAAACGGCGCGCCTGTGTCTCGGTTTCGATGCGCACAGCCTCCGCGTCAAACACGCCGTCCACCAGATACGGGTCAAAGATGGTCCCAAACACAATATCGGCATAGGCGTCGGTAAGGTTTTCGCCGTTAAGGGCATAGACATCCTTAATACCGCAGATATCTGCCGAGAGAATGCGGTCCGTTCCCGCATTGGCAAGGTCTACCCCCAGATCGGCGCCATAGAGTTCCGCCAACCGACGGGAGAGGGCGGTCATATCCGGGCAGGCTGCATAGCCGCGTTCCAGCACAAGAGCCAGCACGGCGGCATCGGTAGCGGACTCCCGCCGGGCGGGAAAACGCAGATGGATCGTGATGCGGCAGCGATTGAATTTAGCAGCGTCCAGCGTGGTGATAAACACCCCGGGCGCGAGTTGTTTGCGTTCCAAATCAGTATTCCTTTCCAACAAATAGATAGGAGTATTATACCGCTTGGGCCCGTAAAAGTAAACCAACCCTATAAAAAACTTGGGCCGGCTGGGTTTTCATGCAAAAAAGTGCATCTTTTCTCAAAAAAAGCATTGACGCCGGTGGGGGTTGCCGCGGTATTATAGATAGTATTGGAGGGAAAAAGGATCCGCAGGTCTTGCCGGGTACCAAAACATCCGCGCCCGCTGTACGGGCAAGACCGAGGACAAATACATGGAAAGAAACTTAACCACCGGCAGTGTACTGCGCAACGTACTGTACTTTTCACTGCCCTATCTATTATCGTACTTTTTGCAGACACTCTACGGAATGGCCGACCTATTCATCATCGGTCAATTTGAAGGAGCCGCCAGTACCACCGCCGTATCGGTGGGCAGTCAGGTCATGCATATGCTGACCGTGATGATCGTGGGGCTGGCTATGGGCGCCACCGTCAACATTGGACGTGCCATCGGCGCCGGAGAGCACAAACAAGTTTCTGCTGTCGTCGGCAACACCATATCGCTCTTCATGGTGGTTTCCGTGGCGCTGATGGCGCTTCTGCTTGCGCTGGTGCAACCCATTGTGTCCATCATGTCCACACCGGAGGAAGCCGTGGCCGGCACCACCGCCTACCTGACCATCTGCTTCATCGGCATCCCCTGCATCACCGCTTACAACATCATCAGTTCCATCTTCCGGGGGCTGGGCGACTCCAAAAGCCCCATGTATTTCATTGCCGTGGCTTGCGTTGCCAACATCGGGCTGGACTACCTGTTCATCGGTATGCTGGGAATGGGCCCCGCCGGCGCCGCACTGGGAACCACCTTGTCGCAGGCCTTCAGCGTTGTGGTGTCACTGGCTGTCATTGCAAGAGGCAATACCGGCATCCGGCTGCACCGCGCCGATCTCAAACCCAAACGCTCGGTGCTGCGCCGGATTCTCAAAATCGGATTGCCGGTTGCCTTTCAAGACGGCTTTATTCAAATTTCTTTCATCTTCATCACGGTCATCGCCAACCGTCGAGGACTTAACGACGCCGCCGCGGTGGGCATTGTGGAAAAGATCATCAGCTTTTTGTTCTTGGTTCCCTCTTCCATGCTGTCCACCGTATCTGCGCTTGGCTCCCAGAATATCGGCGCCGGCAAGCACGACCGTGCGGCCCAAACGTTGCGCTATGCGATTCTGATTGCCGCCGGATTTGGGTTGTGCATCAGCATTGTAATGCAATGGATTGCCGAACCGGTGGTGGGACTTTTTACCACCGACGCAGTCGTGATCCTTGCCGGCGGACAATATATCCGAGGTTATATCTGGGATTGTCTGTTTGCGGGCATCCATTTTAGTTTCAACGGCTTCTTCTGTGCTTACGGGCGCTCCGAAATCTCCTTCCTGCACAACATTATCACCATCGTGCTGCTGCGGGTGCCCGGGGCCTACCTAATGTCGGTTTGGTTCCCGCAGACACTTTTCCCCATGGGTCTGGCCACCGTGGCCGGTTCGATTCTGTCGGCAGCGATCTGTGTAACCGCTTACCTATGGCTAAAACGAAAAGGCTGTTTCGACCGCGTACCGGCTTGATCTGCTTTTTCCTACACAATACACAACAAAGCCCCCGCGCACCGCAGTGCGCGGGGGCTTACCCTTTCCCCTCTATGTGGTCCGGAACCCTTAGTTGATAAAGGCGTCGTGGATCGCAGCCACAGCCTTGTCAGCATCTTCCTTGTCGATGATGACGCTGATCTTAATTTCACTGGTAGAAATCATCTTGATATTGATATTCTGGTTGAACAGCGCCTCAAACATGGTGGACGCCACACCGGAATGGCTCTGCATGCCAGCACCCACGATAGAAACCTTGGCACTATTCTTATCGACGCTGATCTCTCCAGCGCCAAAGCGAGAAGCAGCACTGTTCAGCGCGGCAACCGCAGACTCGGCGTCGCTGAGGGGGACCGTGAAGCTCAGATCCTTCTTACCCTCACTGCCGGAGCTCTGCAAAATGATGTCTACATTGATGTTCTTCTGGGCCAGCAGGCTGAACACCTTGAAGGACATGCCCGGCACATCCGGAACATTCTTGATAGAAATAACGGCGACATCATTATCCTTCGCCACACCTTTGATCAGCATACCTTCCACGTTGGTTTCCTCCTTCACAACGGTGCCGGGCACCGGATTGATGCTGGAGATGACTTCCAGCTCGACGTTATACTTTTTCGCCAGTTCGACGCTGCGGTTGTTGAGCACCTGTGCGCCCAGCGAAGCCAGTTCCAGCATCTCATCGAACGTGATTTCTTTCAATTTGGTCGCTTTGGGAATCTTACGGGGGTCAGCGGTATACACGCCTTCCACGTCAGTAAAGATCTGGCAACGGTCTGCATGCAGCGCCGCCGCCAACGCTACCGCCGAGGTATCGCTGCCGCCGCGTCCCAACGTAGTGATGTCGTCCGAACGGTTCAGGCCTTGGAAGCCTGCCACAACCACCACGCGGTTACGAGCCAGTTCGCTTTCCACACGCTCGGTATCCAGCCGCTTGATGCGCGCCTTAGAGTAGGCACGGTCGGTGTTGAAGCCTGCCTGCCAACCGGTCAAGCTGATGGCCGAAACACCCAATTCCTGCAGTGCCATGGTCAGCAGCGCAATAGAAATCTGCTCGCCGGTAGCCAGCAGCATATCCATCTCACGATGCGACGGGTCCGAGGTAATCTCGGCCGCCTTCGCGATGAGGTCGTCCGTGGTATCGCCCTGTGCGGACACAACCACCACCACATCGTTGCCGGCGTTGCGCGTATTCATAACAATGCGCGCAACGTTAAAGATGCGGCTGCGGTCCTTGACCGACGTGCCGCCGAATTTTTGCACGATCAAACCCATAGGTATCCTGTTCCTCCTCTATTTCTACACGCACGCTTTACTGGACCACCGCGCCGACATTGTCTGCCAGCAGACGATGCACCGTAAAGTGGCGGAGCAACTCACTCTGGGGCAGCGCCGCCGCTGCCCGATCAAAAAATGCCGTGTCTTCCTTATGGACCACCGCCATGATGGTGGGGCCAGCACCGGAAATGTACACCGCCAAGGCCCCCAGATCCAGCGCCAACTCGAACACTTCATCGCCGCCCTGAATCAAAGGCAGACGGTACTGTTGATGGAGCGAATCCTTGGTCGCTACGCCCAGCAAGCCATAATCACCATCGCAGAACGCCGCGGTGGCCAGTGCCGCTCGGGACAGATTGTACACGGCGTCCTTATGGCTGACCATCTGTGGCAGCGCCGCCCGCGCTTTAGCGGTAAGCAGCCGGAAATCCGGAACAAAGGCGGCAAAAGCCAATTCAGGATCGATGTCCTTTTTGACGCTGTATACCTGCCCTTCGTCGATGACGCTGGTCACAAAACCGCCCAGCATCGCCGGCGCCACGTTGTCGGGGTGTCCTTCAATCGCGGTAGCCAGCGTAAGCATCTGCCGTTTGGTCAGCTTATCCCCCAACAGCGCATTAGCCCCCAGAATGCCCGCCACAATGCAGGCGGAACTGGAGCCCAGTCCCCGGGCCATGGGGATATCGTTGCGCTGGGTAATGCGCAATCCCCGCAGCGGAATGCCCAACTGGTCATACACAACTCTGGCCGAACGGTACACCAGATTGTTGGATCCCGCCGGCACATGCGTGCCGTCCAAAGAGGAGATCTGAATACCGTCGCACTCCTCAAAGGTAAAGACATTGTGCATCGAAACTGCCAAGCCCAGCGAGTCGAAGCCGGCGCCCACATTGGCACTGGTAGCCGGAACGCTTACTTGTATCATATGAGAGGCCCCTCTCTTTCGTGAATCTTGGATTATTCCGCCAACTGCTTGAGCGCGAGGGCCACTTCTCCGCCCAGTACGCCGATCTTACTGCGAATTTCTTCAATCTGCGCAGCAGTTGCCCGCTCGATGCAGTAGGCGGCCTCACCGTTTTCTTCCAGCACCACGCTGCCGGGGCCCGCTACGCTGGGCAGCAGTGCCGCTGCGACACCGCGCACCCGGATGTACCAAGCATAAGTTCCGCGGTCCTGCACCAGTCCTTCCTGCCGAGGTGCCGGTTTCCAGAAAAGGCTGTCATGAATTTTAGAGCCTTCTTTCAAGGCGTCGATCACATCCGCTACCACCGCGCTGGCCGTGGGCAGCTTGCCGGCGCCCTTCCCGTAGAAAACCACGTCGCCCAGCATGTCGCCCTGCATGAGCACCGCATTGAAAACATCGTCCACACCGGCCAACTGGTTGGCGTAAGGCACCAACATGGGCTCTACCCCTACGGCCATCTGCCCCTCTTTGCCTTCATCATACCAAGCAATGAGCTTGATGGCGCAATCCAACTTTTCCGCCGCCTTCACATCGGTAACGGTGATTTCGCGGATGCCTCGGGTGGGAATATTATCCGGGTAAATGTGGTGCCCGCAGGCAAGACTGGCCAAAATGGCGATCTTGCGGCAGGCATCCCGGCCATCTACGTCGTCGCCGGGGTCCTTGGTTTCCGCGTAACCCAACTGCTGTGCGATTTTCAGCGCCTGCTCAAAGCTCATGTTCTCCCGCTTCATCTTGGTGAGCATGAAGTTGGTGGTACCGTTGACGATTCCTTGAATGCGGCTGATATGATTGGCCGCCAGACATTGATGCATCGGCGTAATGATGGGCGTACCGCCGCCCACGCTGGCCTCGAACAAGAAAGCCACGCCGTGTTCCCGGGCCAGCGCCAGCAATTCGGCGCCGTAGGTAGCCACCATCTCTTTATTGGAGGTACAAACACTGCGGCCGCTTTCCAGACATTGCCGCACATACGGGTAGGCAAACTTCGTGCCGCCGATGGTTTCCACCACCACTTTCACCTCAGGGTCCTGCAGGATGGTGTCAAGGGACTTGGTGAAAAGCGCGGCATCCGGCGAATCGGAAAAATCCCGCACATCCAAGATATATTTAACTTCCACCGGCTCGCCGGCGCGGCGGGCAATGGAGGCCGCGTTGCGGCGACAGACTTCCAGCACGCCGCTGCCGACGGTGCCGAAGCCCATAATTGCGATTTTTGCCATGGATTGTTCCCCCTTACTTTTTCCGGTACACGGCCAACCTCTTTGCCGTACCCATTGGATCGGCTGTCACTTAGACCCCGCGGTGGATCTCCACCACACAGGGCTGATGCGAAAGCCGCGTCAGCATTTCTTCCACCGGCATCTGCATCATGCCGGTGCGCACCGTCACTTCCACCT
>NZ_CALADU010000045.1 GCF_937890665.1 uncultured Subdoligranulum sp. | reverse complement strand
TTGCGGCTGCATTTCCCGAGGTGGACTTTTTCTCTTTCTTGACAGAGGAGCACAATCACCTCTTGTCCAGTATCACCGTTAAGCAGCAAAATCATATCCAAAGTATGTTGCAGCAGCTTTTGTTGCTGGACAGTGACACTTCGCAGGAAGGGGAGGCCATGCGGAAAATGCTGCTGGCCACACTGTTGCTGGAACTCAAGTCGCTGTGTCGGCAGCAACAAGCGCAGGGGGGCGAAAAAGGGCGCGTCACCAATCATATTGTGGATCAGATTCAGGCCTATATTGCACAGCACTATGCTGAAAAGCTCACCCTGACGGGAATCGCGAGTCAATTTTATATCAGTCCTTACTACCTGAGTCGGCTATTCAAGAAGTCCACCAACCTGAGCCTGATTGAGTACATCAACGGTGTGCGAATCAAAGCGGCCCAAAACTTGATCGAAAAATCCGGGGAAAGTATTTCGGTGGTAGCCGAAAAGACGGGGTTTATGACTACGGCCCATTTCCGTCGTGTCTTTAAGGATGCAACCGGACTTTCGCCACAGCAGTACCGCCAATACTATAAGAGGGTCAACAAATAGCCAATAAAAAGAGCCGCCGCATCTTCCTGTAAGATGCGGCGGTTTTATTTATGCTGATAGAAGAAACTTACTGCTTGCCGTGCCGTTTTAAAAAAGCTCGGTATTCACCAACACTGAGGACATAGGCTCTGGTATTCCACATTGTCCACTGTATCAATCGCCACTTGTGCGCCTTCGAACACAAATTCACCGTTAACCTTACGTCCGTTGCAAATAGCTTTGCGTCCGCAGGCGCAGATCGTTTTGAGCTCTTCGATGGTGTGCGCCAATTCTAACAACCGGGTAGAACCGGGGAAACCACGCATCATAAAGTCGGCGCGTAGACCGTAACAAATCACGGGGATTCCCAAATCCACCGTGACCAAAAACAACTGTTCTGCCTGTTCGGGTGTGAAAAATTGGCTCTCGTCGCACAGCACGCAAGCAGGCGCGCCGTGTGCTGCGGTGTCAGCTCGAACCAGTTCTACAACATTCATTTCAGGGGTGACAAGGACATCTACTTTACAACTGATGCCCAGCCGGGAAACGATAGAATCCTGCCCTTTGGTATCGATAGCGGGCTTTAGGATTAAGACACGCATACCGCGCTCTTTGTAGTTGTAGGCGACCTGCATTAAAGCGGTGGTTTTGCCGCTGTTCATTGCCCCGTAGCGAAAATATAATTTGGCCATACGAAGTGTTGATTCCTCCGTTAGTCTTTATTGCGCAGCCGGTAGCCAAGGCTCATCAGACTGTCGCCTAAATGGACGTTCTCCACGGTTAGATCCGGATATTCCACCGAGAGATCGTAATGGCTGAAATTCCACACGCCTTTGATGCCGTAAGATACCAAATCACTGGCCAGATCAATGGCGCTTTGCCGCGGCACACACAAAACCGCAACTTCGGGATGGTGTTCGGCGCAGAAGGTGGAAAGGTCCTGCAGCGGCAAAATCGGCACGCCGCACATCTCCTTGCCGAAAAGGTCTGGGTTGATATCGAATACGCCAATCAAGCGATAGCCGTTGGTATCACGGCTGATAAAGCTGGAAACGGCAGATCCCAGATGACCGGCACCAATCAGAATGGTGGGCAGCCGTTCGCCATCTCCGAACAGCAGCTTGCCGATTTCGGCACGGAGGACATCCACCTTGTAGCCGATGCCCTGCTGACCAAACCCGCCGAAACAGTTAAAGTCTTGTCGGACCTGACTGGCAGTAGTGCCCATCATATGAGACAACTCGCTGGAGGAAATTTTTTCTTTGCCGTCTGCGGACAAATTGGTCAGATAACGATAGTACTTTGGAAGTCGTTTGATGACCGGCAAAGATACTTTGTTTTGAACCGCCATAAAACATTACCTCACATTAGGCCGGCAGGAATAGCTGCACGGCGAATTTCCATGTACGCAATTTTATAATTTATTATAAATACTCTCTGTGAAATTGTCAATTTTTTATCTAAGTTTTTTGGCAATTTTTTCACATAAGAATTCTTTGACAAAAAAATAGAGCAATTTTTATGCGATTTTTTCGAGTAAAAGGGGAGAAGTGGAGGAAACAAAACAATTTTGTGGGCAATAAATAAGAGAATAGTCCCAGATACAGGCGCACATACTGTACACAGCATTGAAGAGAGAAGGAGCTGTGCATACGATGGAACCTACTGCGAAAAAGGCGAAAACCAAAAGCAATTTCAACCCGACCGAAACGGCCGCGCTCAAACGGCTGGAACATGATTTGATCACTGAGGATGGCATTGTGCCCGCGACCAAAGGGCGGCATGCAATCCATTGTTTGACAGTGATCGGCACCATCGAGGGACATACGCTGGCGCCGGACAGCCAAAAGACCACCAAGTATGAACATGTGATTCCGCAGTTGGTAGATATCGAGGAAGATCCCGAAATCGAAGGGCTGTTGGTAATTTTGAATACCGTAGGCGGGGACGTGGAAGCTGGGCTCGCCTTGGCAGAGCTGATTGCCGGTGTAAACAAACCCAGTGCCACGCTGGTGCTGGGGGGCGGACACTCCATTGGTATTCCGCTGGCTGTGTCTGCCCGGCGCAGTTTTATTGTGCCCACGGCCACGATGACGGTGCATCCTGTGCGCCATTCGGGTATGGTGTTGGGGGTGCCTCAGACGCTGCGATATTTTGAGCAGATGCAGGAGCGTATTGTGGGGTTTGTGGCGGGACATTCCGGCATTACAGCGCGGCGTTTTACCACGTTGATGCATAACACCGGAGAGTTGGTCATGGATATGGGAACGGTGTTGGATGGCCGTCAAGCGGTGGAAGAGGGCTTGATCGATGAGCTGGGTGGCTTATCGGATGCGTTGCAATATTTGTATAAAGAGATCGAAAAAAAGTCCTGACACATCTCGGGAAAAATCCATAAATGAGTCGCGGGATTTTCCATTTACAACCCCCGGCATTCGTGATAAAATAAAAACCGAATATTCGCTGGGCACAAAGTGCCTACTTATTTTATATAGAGTGTTATAGAGGGGTATTTTTCAGCATGGCTCAATCTCGTTCCAATAAAAACAGCAAAAAGAAATCTAGTACCAGCCGTAGCTCGTCCAGCCGCGGACGGAGCTCTTCTTCACGTTCTTCGTCCCGCAGCAAAAAGACGGTTTCCCGGCGCGCTCAGCGCCGGGCCGAAACGCCCAACCTGCTTCGCAGTGTGTTGCTTGCAGGGGTGGGCTTGCTTTGCGTTGCCATGGTGCTTGTGCCGGGGCAAAATATCTGGAAGGCAATGCGGGGCGGCTTATTTGGTATTTTTGGAATCATGACCTATTTGGTGGGACCGTTTTTGTTGTATCTGGCCTACCTACTGGCGTCCGGATACCGTGTAGGACTTTTCGCGGGCAAAGTGGTGCTGATGGGAACGCTGTGCGCCAGTGTCCCCGTGGTCTTCTCCAAAGTGTCTGTCAGTGAGGCCAACGCATGGGAAATCATCAAGATGCTCTATGCCCGCGGACAGACAGGCTTTTGGGAAGGCGGCGTAATCGGCGCGCCTATCGGTGCTACACTATTGGCACTTTTTGGACGACCGGCCTCCAACTTTGTTATGTTGTTGGTGTTCGCTTTGGGATTGATGGTGTTTTTTGCCATTACTCCGGTGGATGTGGTACAGTTCCTCAATGGGCAATACCAAAAAGTACAGCAGGCACGGGCAGAGCGGGAAGCGTCGGAAGCTGCTTACGATACCCAGTTGTTCGGGGAGGAGCTGGAAGAGGAACCTATTGAAAATTTGACCGGAACGCTTCCAGATGCTCCGCGCCGCCATCACCCTGCCTATGACGTGATTGCAGACACAGGGCGTATCCCGACCGCGCAGACGGCCGCGACACCGGTGATGCCCAGTATGGCGGGCATGGCTGGTGTGGCACCGCGAGCTTCTTTTGATGTGGACCTTGGTCCCGGACCGGAAGGGCAGGCCCTCAAGCAAGCGGTGGAACATGATCCGCTGGAACCGGTTACCATTGGGCCTGGGGGCACTTTTGGCATGGATCCGCTGTCGCATCTGTCAGATTCGCAGCGCTTCCATGCGCCAAAGCGGGAACCGGAACCTGCACCTGCACCGCAGGAAAACTTTGAGCTGACATTGCAGCCCGAGCAGCCAACGGTGACCGCGGAGAGCGATGAGCTGGACAATCTCATCAACCGGGCTGTCAGCGGCCATGCGCCGTACTATACTGCGCAGGAAACAGAATCTATCTATGGGCATGCAACAGACTCGCAAGAGTTTTCGGTGCCGCTGCATCCTGACGTTCAAAATGAGGGCTTTGATACACCGTTGGTACCGGTGGAGCCGGATACGAGCTCGATGGCGCCACAGACGGTTTCTGCAATTCCCACACTGAACGGCAGTTTTGATGATGTGGGACAAGCTGCTGGGGCGGCATGGCAATCGGGACGACCGTTGTCGGATCTGCTGGAACAGCAAAATGGAACCACGACTGTGCAGCCGACGGGAACGGAGTCCTCCTTCACGGTACCGCAGGGCGGGACGGCTGCACACCTGCAGGTCAGTGCAACAGTGGGAAATTCGGCAGGGGCACCTTTATATACGCCGCCTTCGGCCGCAAAAGCTGATCCGAATGCCATGCGCTTGGATACGGCGCAGAAAGAGCCGCCTAAACCGTACTGCTATCCTTCACTGAATTTGTTTAATGCCACGCGCCCCGATGATGAAGCCGGAGCGGCGCGGGAAATGAAGAAGAATGCCGATACGCTGGTGAATACACTGGAAAGTTTCGGTGTTAAAACGAAGATTCTGGATATCTGCCGCGGTCCGTCGGTGACGCGGTATGAATTGCAGCCGCAGGCCGGTATTAAGGTCAGCCGGATCACAAGCCTTGCCGATGATATCGCCCTTAATTTGGCAACGGCAGGCGTCCGAATCGAGGCTCCGATTCCCGGCAAGCCGGCAGTGGGCATCGAGGTGCCTAACAAGATTCGTTCTACCGTCAACATTCGTACAGTGTTTGAGTCACAGAATTACATCAATATGCGCAGCCCGCTGACGATGGCCCTTGGCAAAGATATTGCCGGTACGGCTCAGGTGGCAGATTTGTGCAAAATGCCCCATTTGCTGATTGCAGGTTCTACCGGCAGCGGTAAGTCGGTGTGCGTCAACTCGATTATCATCAGCTTTTTGTTCCGCTCAGGACCGGAGGATGTGAAGCTGATCCTCATCGATCCGAAGGTAGTGGAACTGGCGGAATATAATGGTATCCCGCATCTTTTGATGCCGGTAGTCACCGAGCCTCGGAAAGCTGCCGGCGCTTTGGGGGCCAGCGTGGCGGAGATGGAACGCCGCTACAAGTTGTTTGCCGAAAACAATGTGCGTGAGATCAAAGCGTACAACAAATTGGCAGCGCAGACAGGAATGGAGCATCTGCCGTATATCGCCATCATTATCGACGAGTTGGCCGATTTGATGATGGTAGCCGGCAAAGAGGTGGAAGATTACATCTGCCGCATTGCGCAAAAAGCCCGTGCCGCAGGCATTCATCTGATTGTAGCTACCCAGCGTCCCAGTGTGGACGTCATCACCGGCCTGATCAAGGCAAACATCCCTAGCCGTATTGCTTTTGCGGTTTCCAGCCAGATTGACTCGCGTACGATTCTGGATACCTCGGGCGCCGAAAAACTGCTGGGCAACGGTGATATGCTTTTCCTGCCGGTGGGCGCGGCCAAGCCGGTGCGTGTGCAGGGCACCTTTGTGACCGATGAGGAAATCGGCGCAGTGCTTAGCTTTATCAAATCCACTTCCTCCTCTCAGTACGACGAGGAAATGATCGCCGAGATGGAGCGCCGTGCAGTGGCAGAAAAGGGCAGAAAAAAAGGTGACGATGATGGGGATGGCAGCGGAGCGCTGGACCCCATGTTTGAGCAAGCCGTGGAGTGTGTCATCGAAGCGGGACAGGCTTCTACCAGTTTGCTGCAGCGTCGCTGCAAATTGGGGTATGCCCGTGCAGCTCGCATTATGGATCAAATGGAGCAGGAAAAGATCATCGGTCCCTACGAAGGGGCAAAGCCCCGTGCAGTTTTGGTTACGCGGGCACAATGGCAGGAGCGTAAATTGAATGCGCAGTACGAGGAAGCGTAACACAAAACGTCGGCGCAGTAAGCGTCTGTACCGTAAAATTGTTACCGGACTATCGGTTCTTTTGCTGGCAGTAGTTGCCTTTGTGGTAGAATACCATGGCGGTTTTGGCGGGGTTCCTAGTTGGTCGGAGCTATATACGGCGCTAGGCGTGCCGATGGAAGGGCCGGATCCACAGCTGCTGACGGACAGTACGACTACGGTGTCTGTGCTGGACGTTGGGCAGGGGGACTCCGTGCTGATCGGTCAGGATGGTGAGTATTGCTTAATCGATACCGGCACGGCAGAGTCCCGGGAACAGTTGGTGCAGGATCTGCAATGGGCCGGAATCACTGAACTCAAGTATCTGGTATTGACCCATCCTCACGCCGACCATACAGGCGGTGCCCTTACCGTGCTGGAGCATTTTCCCGTAGAGCAAGTGTTGCTCCCGGTATGGGAAGCGGAAGAATCCCCTTGGCCTCGTGGCCTGCAAGAGGAGGCTGAAGCGGCTGGGGTTTCTATCGTAGAAACGGAAGAAGGAAACAGCTACACGCTGGGCAGCGGAGTTTTGCATGTCTTGCAAGGTGGCAGTGCATGGATGGAAGAGGAAGATGACGCCAACAATGGCTCACTCTGTTTGTTGTTTGAAGCAGGTGGTTTCCGATATTTGGCTACCGGCGATGCGGAGGAGTCGGCCGAACAGGCTTTGGTAGACCGCTATGGCCGCAATTTACAGGCTACGTTATATAAGGCGGGGCATCACGGCTCTTCCACATCCAGTGGTGAGGAACTGCTGGAGGTGGTGCAGCCGCAGGCTGCGGTAATCAGTTGTGGGTTGGATAATGAGTATGGACATCCGCATGAGGAGGTCCTGCGTCGTATGGAAGCGGCAGGCATCGAAATTTACCGTACAGATACGATGGGAACTATAACGTTCACCTACGAAGATGGTGCACTGCATGCAGTTACGGCGGATACCGGACAAGCGGCGGCTTAAACCCCGCAATAGAAGAGAAGGGAATAGAAAGTAGTATGAAGATTATCGAACAGTTCAAAGCCAAGCGCTGTGTGTTTTCCATTGAGTGTTTTCCCCCTAAGCAGACCACGCAGATGGAAAAAATGCGTGCTACGCTGCATGAGATGAAGAAGCTGGCACCAGATTTTATCAGTGTGACTTTTGGTGCCGGTGGTTCTGCTGGCGGTGTTTCCACGGTTGAGGTGGCAGATTTAATTCAGAACGAATTGGGAATCCCGGCTTTGGCACATCTGATCTGCATGGGCAATGATCGTGCCAGTGCTGCCAAGATTCTTGACCAACTGGAGCAGGTGGGCGTACATGATGTGCTGGCGCTGCGGGGAGACCGCACGCCCACGCGGCCCGAAAGTCCCGATTTTGTACATGCATGCGACCTGACCGCTTTTATTAAAGAGAAGAAACCGATGTTTTCGGTGCATGGCGCTTGCTATCCCGAAGGACATCCGGAAGCGGAAAACCTGCGTCAGGATGTAGAAAATTTAAGAAGTAAACAAGAGGCAGGCGCTGAGCATCTTGTTACCCAGTTGTTCTTTGACAACATGCACTTTTACCGTTTTCTGAACCTTGCCCGTCGGGCTGGCATTACGCTGCCGGTTTCAGCTGGCGTTATGCCCATTGTGAAGCGCAGCCAGATTGAGCGGACGGTGGCGCTTTCCTCGGCCAGTCTGCCTTCGGATTTTACGCGGATGATTTCCCGTTGGCAAGATGATCCGGCGGCATTGTATGACGCAGGCATCGATTATGCGGTACGTCAGATGCGGGACCTCATCGAGGGCGGCGCGGACGGTGTACACCTCTATGCTATGAATGATGCGGTTGTGGCTGAAAAGGTGTATGACGGCATCCGGGATTTGCTGTAATGGTGCGGTCTACGCCGCCGTCCATTGACCGTGCCACTGCGCTGCGGTATATGGGAGCAGCCGGTTGGGAACCGGACGCTGCTTCCGCTGCGCTGCTGGACCGGGCGGAGGAACGGCTGCTGCAAACGGCTACACCCCGTGCAGTGTGGCGGATTCTGCCCCGGACAGCCGTTTCGCTGGAAAACCGAGGCCGAGACTTGGCGCGGCATTTGCAGAGCTGTGACCGTATTTTGTTGATGGCTGCTACCTTAGGCAGCGAAGTGGACACGCTGCTGCGCCGCATGGAACTGACCGATATCGCATTGGCGGCTACGGCGGATGCGATGGCCTCGGTTCTCTTGGAACAGGTCTGTGATGCGCTGGAGGAAGAATTGCGTGCCCAGCTGCGGGCAGAGGGTCTCTATTTGACAGGGCGCTTTGCGCCGGGATACGGGGACTGCCCGTTGGAACTCAACGAAGAAATCAGCCTTGCTGTGGATAGTGTGCGTGGCTGTGGTCTGGCGGTGACGGCGGAGCATTTGCTGGTCCCGCGCAAGAGTACCACGGCTTTGCTGGGCATTGCCGACCATCCGGTTACGGGCGCGATGGCGGGGTGTGGAACCTGCCATCTGCGAGAAACCTGTGCGTTTCGTAAAAAGGGAACGACCTGTTTTGCTCGAAACTAACATTGCAAAGGAGAGAAACTGCCTGTGCAGATCGAATCGATATTTGACCGCAGCCGTTATGTATTTCTGGACGGCGGTATGGGGACCCAGTTGCAAAAACGTGGCTTAAAACCCGGACAAAAACCGGAATTGGCCGCGCTGGAAATGCCGAAAGTTCTGACTGCCATCCATGCTGAATATGCAGCTGCGGGAGCGGACCTTTTGCTTGCCAATACCTTTGGGGCCAATGCCCGAAAACTTGCCGGAACCGGTTATACCGTGCAGCAAGTGGTGACTGCCTCTTTGGACTGTGCCCGTAAAGCGGCCCAGCCCAGTGGTGCGTTGGTAGGATTGGATATCGGCCCGTTGGGCGAGTTGTTAGCCCCTGCGGGGACTCTGCCTTTTGAGGAGGCATATGCTTCTTTTGCCGAGATTGTTCGGGCAGGTGTGCAGGGAAACGCGGATTTTGTCTTTCTGGAGACAATGACGGATCTCTACGAACTCAAGGCCGCTATTTTGGCGACAAAAGAGAACAGTAATCTGCCGGTTTTCGTGTCGATGAGTTTTGAGAGCCGAGGCCGGACCTTTACGGGATGTACGGTGGAGAGCTACGGAGCTACAGCGGCCGGCTTGGGGGCGGATGCCATCGGCATCAACTGTTCTTTAGGTCCTGCGGAAATCCTGCTCTTTGCCCAGCGATTGTGCCGCACGGTTCCGGCGCACATTCCGGTTTTTGTGAAGCCGAATGCCGGATTGCCCAACCCGGACGGCAGCTACAATCTGGATGCGGATGAATTTGCCCGAGAAATGCAGGCCTATACCTCGATTGGAATCTCGATGGTGGGCGGCTGCTGCGGCACGACACCGGACTATATTGCCAAATTACATCAGACTTTTGCACCGCTGACACCGGCACAGAAAATTCCGCTGCGCCGTAGCTGCCTGTGCACACCGGTACGCTTTGTGGAGGTAAACGGCATCACCGTGGTGGGGGAACGCATCAACCCCACCGGCAAAAAACGGCTCCAGCAGGCTTTGCGGGAAGGTGACAGCGCCTACCCTTGCGCGCAGGCAGTGGCGCAGGCGGAAGCCGGTGCTGAGGTACTGGATGTGAATGCCGGACTGCCCGGCATTGATGAGGCGGCTACCTTGGAGCGATTGGTCCAAGATTTGCAGGCGGTTACCGATTTGCCGCTGCAGTTGGATTCCTCCCAGCCAGAGGCACTGTCTCGAGCACTGCGGGTGTATAACGGCAAGCCTATTGTCAACTCGGTGAACGGCGAACAAAAGACGTTGGACGAGATTTTGCCTTTGTGCAAAAAGTACGGTGCTGCCGTAGTGGGATTGACTTTGGATGAACATGGGATTCCCAACAGTGCAGAAGGGCGATTCGCCATTGCGCAGAAGATTGTGGCGGCGGCTACCGCAGCGGGGATCCCCGAGGAAGATATTTATATCGATTGTTTGACTTTGACGGCCAGCGCCCAACAGGAAGGTGCCCAGCAAACGTTGGAGGCACTGACTCGCTGCAAACGGGAATTGGGTGTCCGTACAGTGTTGGGGGTTTCCAACATTAGTTTTGGCCTGCCGTGCCGCGGGTATCTGAATACGACGTTCTTGACGATGGCAATGGCCGCTGGGTTGGACCTTGCCATTATGAATCCCAACACGCCGGAGATGATGGCCGCTGTGCGGGCGTACCGGGTGCTTACGGCGCAGGATGCCCAAAGCGCAGACTATGTGGCGGCTTACGCCGATGTGCAGATTCAGACCCAGCAGGTCAGCAAGAATGCCGTACAGACTCAAACCGTTGCGGCGGCAGATGACGCTTTGTTTGAAGCGGTGCGCCGGGGATTGAAAGCGGAAGCTCATGCAGCGGCAGAAGCAGCGTTGGCGACCAAAGAACCGTTGGAAGTGGTCAACGCGTCTTTGATTCCGGCACTGGATGTGGTGGGGGATGGATTCGAAAAAGGAACCATCTTTTTGCCGCAGTTGTTGCAGGCAGCCACTGCGGCGCAGGCGGCCTTTGAAGTGATCAAGGCAAAGATTGCTGCGCAAGGGCAACCCCAGACAGCCGCTAAAGGAAAAATTGTGGTAGCCACCGTTAAAGGAGATGTCCATGACATCGGTAAGAACATCGTGCGGGTGATTCTGGAAAACTACGGCTATGATGTACTGGATTTGGGCCGGGATGTGCCTCCCGAACGAGTCGTGGAGGCGGTGCGGACTACGGGTGCTAAGCTGGTGGGGCTGTCCGCTCTGATGACCACCACGGTCCCCAACATGAAAGCTACCATTGAAGCACTGCATCAGGCAAAACTGGATTGTCAAGTCTGGGTAGGCGGCGCTGTATTGACGCCGAGCTATGCGAAAGAAATCGGTGCTGACTTTTACTGCAAGGATGCGAAGGCGAGTGCGGACCTTGCCAAGCAGATTTTGGGTTGAGCGCAGGAAAAACTATTTCAAAAAACCGCTGCCTCTTGCGGGGCAGCGGTTTTTATGGTATCCTGATACAACAAAGCATCCCAAGGTGCCCGGGACCCCGCGTGGTTGGCCGGGAGAATAGGGAAGCAGGTGTAAGACCTGCGCGGGACCGCCGCCGTAATGGCTGAGCCGGAACGTAACTTCATGTCACTGCACGCTGGTGTGGGAAGACGCACGTTCCGACAAGGAAGCCAGAGCCGGAAGACCTGCCTTGAGATTTATACTGCCGGATGCAACGGTACAAACCGCCGTTGTATCGGTTGCAGGACCCGTGCAGCGGACGGACCAAACGTTGGCGCGGAAAACGAAAGTGCATCGTGTTTTGAGGGCGCTTTGTTTCGGTATGGGTCTGTCTGGCTGGTAAGGTCGGGGCAGGCCTTTTCTTTTTGCGATGCAATTTCTACGGTTTGATAACCCATAAAGGAGAAGACTATGTTCCGTACTCGATGGCATCGTATCACAGTGTTTACCATCGCTTGCGCACTGGCACTCTGTGCTTGCGGCGTACAGCCAACCGACTCTTCCGAAAACACGATGGCTTCACAGGCAACGGCAGAAACGGCGTCGTATCAGCCCGTCACCATCACCAATTACGACTTTACCGGAAAGGAAGTACAGCATACCTATACGCAGGTGCCGCAGCGGGTGGTGGCGGTTTATCAGGGATCCATCGAAACCATGATTGCACTGGGACTAGAAGACCATGTGATCGCCAGCTATGGCCTTGACAACGAAGTGAAACCTGAATGGCAGGAAGGCTTTGCTGCTATGCACTATCAGGAAACGGTGTTTGCCCCGGACAAAGAAACCATCACACTGTTGCAACCCGACATGATTCTATCGTGGGGATCTCTGTTTGGCGATACCATGTTGGGGGATGTTTCCGCTTGGAACGAAAAAGGTGTCGCCACCTATATGAATTCTAACACACGGCCGGGTGGGTATCCTCGTACATTGGAAAACGAATACACGGATATTTTGAATCTGGGGCGGATCTTTGCGGTGGAGGACCGTGCGCAAGCTCTTGTGGAGGAGATGCAGGCCGAGATTGCTCGGACAGAGGAAGCGGTTCAGGGAAAGGAGACGGTCCGTGTAGCGGTAGTAGAACCGATGGGGGATTCCATCAGCAACTATGGGGCCAACACGCTGGCTGGAGATATGGTGACCCAACTGGGCGGCGAATTGGCCAATCCCGATGGAAACGAGATGAGCAAAGAAGATCTGTTGGCTTGTGATCCGGACGTCATTTTTGTGGTGTATATGGCGTATTCCGGTGACGATCCGGAAAGTGTTATGGCCAGTCAGAAGGCGGTCATTACCGAGGATCCGGCACTGGCCAGTCTTTCGGCGGTGCAAAATGACCGGGTCTACCTTGTTATGTTGGGGGATATCTATGCGGCGGGGCCGCGCACCATCGACGGTATTCAAACGTTGGCTGCTGGAATGTATCCGGAGCTGTCAAAATGAAAAAAGCTCAACATACAGGCAGATCTTGCCTTGCCGCCGACGCAGTCCTTGTATGGGTGCTGATCATCCTGCTGGGGGCTTCGTTGGTCGTGGCGGTTACCTTTGGGACTATGCCGTTGGCGGTGGAGGATGTCTACGGTGTTCTTCGCTATAAATTCCTTCATGCGGTGTTTCGGTTGCCGGTGCCTGCCGATTGGGCTGCCGGCTCTGCGCTGCACGATGTGGTTTGGTTGATTCGTCTGCCTCGTCTGGTGCTGGGAGCTGCTGTAGGCGCATCACTGGCAATATGCGGTGTAGTCATGCAGGCGCTTGTCAAAAATCCCTTGGCAGACCCGTATATTCTTGGTATCTCCTCCGGTGCTTCTTTGGGAGCGACGTTGGCAGCTCTGTTTGGTGTGGGGGCAATCTGGGGTGTCCGCTCGGTAGGGGCAATGGCTTTTGTAGGGGCTTTGCTTGTATCTTTTGCGGTGATGGCTTTGGCAAATGTAGGGGGGCGTGCTACTGCCGTAAAATTGCTGCTGGCAGGCTCGGCACTCTCCGCGGTTTGTGGCGCTTTTTCCAATTTCGCCATCTACCTGCGCAACGATGACCATGCACCTGCCCAGATCATTCGCTGGACGATGGGCGGGCTTGGGGCAGCCAACTGGCAAGACAATAGCGTGATGGTGGCGGCAACGATTTTTGGGTGCCTGTTTTTTGTTACCCAAAGCCGTACCTTCAACCTGATGCTGCTGGGGGATGACAGCGCTGTGACTTTGGGCACCGACCTGCACCGCTGGCGTATTCTGTACTTGGTCTTGACCTCTCTGTTGATTGGGTTGGCAGTATACAATGCCGGAACCATCGGCTTTGTAGGGCTGGTAGTCCCCCATGGTGTGCGGTTGCTATTGGGTACAGATCATCGCCGTCTGGTACCGGTATCGGCGCTGGTAGGGGCTATTTTTCTACTTTGGGCGGATGTGGCCTGCCGCACATTGCTGCCCGGAAATGAAATCCCCATTGGTATTTTGACCTCACTTTTGGGAGCACCGGTGTTCCTCTATTTAATGATGCGGCACCGTTATGGATTTGGAGGTGACGCTTAATGTCTATGGTGGAAACCAGAGATCTTAGTGTGACATTAAGCGGGCAGCATATTTTAGAGCACATCCATCTGACTGCTGGCAAAGGGCAAGTTGTGGGAATCATCGGCCCGAACGGCAGCGGAAAAAGTACTTTATTAAAATGTATTTATCGGGTGTTGCGGCCTACTGGCGGTGCGGTATGGGTGGATGGTCAAGAACTATCCCGCTATTCGGTACGACAAAGTGCGCAAAAGCTGGCGGTGGTAGCGCAGCATCATGCCTTTTCGTTTGATTTTACGGTACAGGAAGTCGTGCTTATGGGACGTTCCCCCCACAAACGTGCTATGCAGCGGGAAAACGCACAGGATTACCGTCTTGTGCGCGAAGCGTTGCAAACGGTGGGGATGGCTGATATGGAACGGCGTGTTTTTTCCACGTTGTCTGGTGGGGAGCAGCAGCGGGTTTTACTGGCACGGGCGCTGGTGCAGCAAACTCCTTGTCTTATCTTGGATGAACCTACCAACCATCTGGACATTCAATACCAACTGCAAATGATGGAGTTGGTCTGTTCTTTAAAACGTACGGTTCTGGTGGCGGTACATGACTTGAATTTGGCGGCGATGTACTGTGACCAGTTGTTTGCTCTCAAAAAAGGTACATTGGTGGGGAGCGGCTCACCGCGAGAGCTGTTGACGCCGTCGTTTATTGAAAGTTTGTATGGAGTAAAAGCTCGTGTGGGCGTGGATGAGGAAGGCATACCGTATATTTTGTACCGCCCCCACGGAAAGGAGCAACCAAAATGAAACAAGCGTTGGTTTGTGTCAGCTTTGGCACAACCGTGGCAAATGGCCGCAAAGATCTGTTGGCGGTAGAACAAGCTTTACGGGCAGCGGCGCCGGAACGCCAGTTTGTTTGTGCATGGACCAGTCGGATTATTCGCAAGCGAATGGCAGCACAAGGTGAGCTGGTAAACAGTTTGCCGGAAGCTTTGGAGCAGTTGGCCCGCGATGGGTATACCGATGTGGTCGTACAACCCACGCACTTGCTTTACGGGTATGAATACGATAAAATGAAAACCGAAATCGCCCCGTATACCGACTGTTTTGCCCGCTTTTCGTTAGGAAAACCACTGTTGGCCGATACCGTGGATTTACAGCGTGTCACCCGGATTCTCGGCACGGTGTACCCGTCAAACCCACAGGAAGCGCTGCTTTTCATGGGGCATGGTACGGAACACTTTGCGGGTGTGGTGTATCCGGCACTGCAAAGTACATTCGCTTTACAGAATCGTTTGGATGCGTTTGTGGCTACCGTAGAAGGCTGGCCGGGGCTGAAAGAAATCTTGCCCCAAATGCAGGCGGCAGGATATACCAAAGTACATCTGGTGCCGTTGCTGTTGGTGGCGGGGGATCATGCCTGTAAAGATATGGCTGGGCCAGCCCCAGAAAGTTGGAAAAGCCAACTGGAAGCGGCCGGTTTTACCGTGCGTTGTACGCTGGAAGGACTGGGACGCTTGCCAGAGATTCAGCAAGTATATTGTGATAAATTGCAAGAACTTTTGGAGTAGAACATGGCGTTTGATCATTCCATCCGCAGCGGGCAAAGGCTTTTGCGCTGTGGTTACACCACCGGTACCTGTGCGGCGCTGGCTGCACAGGGGGCAACACGGTTATTGCTGACAGGGATGGTGTCGCGTTCTATAACCCTGATAACGCCCAAAGGGTGGGATGTTACGGTTCGCCCTGCGTTGTTGCACTTGCAGGGGGATGCTGCAGTGTGCAGTGTGCAAAAGGATGCCGGGGACGACGCAGATGTTACCAATGGGTTGGCCATTACGGCCACCGTACAAAAAGAGAAGGCATCCGGTATTCAAATCGATGGCGGTAAGGGCGTGGGCCGCGTAACAAAACCGGGGTTGGATCAGCCGGTCGGTGCGGCTGCTATCAACCGTGTACCGCGGCAGATGATTGCCCAGCAGGTGGAAGCAGTATGTAAGGAAAGCGGGTACGTAGGGGGCCTTTCGGTTATCATCAGCATTGAAGGCGGGGAAGAAGCGGCACAGCGAACCTTTAATCCGCAGATGGGAGTTGAAGGAGGGCTGTCGATTCTGGGAACGTCGGGGATTGTAGAGCCTATGAGCGAACAGGCCATTGTGGATACGATCTCGTTGGAGATCCACCAACATGGGATGAACTCAAAGCGGTTGATTTTGACGCCGGGAAACTATGGAACAGACTTTCTCCGCGCACAGGGCTGGGACCAGCGCGGCGTGCCGGTGGTCAAATGTTCTAATTTTCTGGGGGAGGCGTTGGACTCTGCTGCGGTAGAGGGAATCGAGCAGCTACTGTTGGTGGGGCATATTGGCAAATTGGTCAAAGTGGCAGGCGGCATCATGAATACCCACTCACGGTATGCAGACTGCCGTACCGAGCTGTTCTGCGCCCATGCAGCCCTGTGTGGTGCTGATACAGGAACTTGCCGGGCTTTGCAGCAAGCAGCTACGGCGGATGCTTGTCTTGCAATTTTGGAACCGCTGCACCTGCAACAGGCTGTACTGGATTCTCTCCTACAGGCAATCCAGTCCCATCTGGAGCGTCGCATTGGCACGCAGTGTCAAATTGGTGCGGTTGTTTTTTCCAACACCTATGGTTTGCTGGGGATGACACCGCCCGCAAAGGAGATGTTACAACAATGGTAGAACACAAGGGAACGCTGTATGGTGTCAGCGTGGGGCCGGGAGATCCGGAGCTTATGACACTGCAAGCAGTGCGGCGGCTGCAAATGTGTCCGGTTATTGCAGCGCCTCAGACGAAGAGCGGCCAGATGCTGGCACTTGAGATTGCGCAAGGAGCGGTGGATTTAAGCGAAAAGACGATCGTCCCGCTGCAATTTCCCATGACCCGGGATGCGTCGGTTCTCCAAACTGCGCATGCAGCGGCGGCTGAGTCCCTGCGGCGTTATCTAGATGCGGGTCAGGATGTGGCTGTGCTCAATTTGGGGGATGTTTCCGTTTATGCAACCTTTGGATATTTGCAGCAACAGTTGCAGCCTTTGGGATATACGACTGTGATGTTGGCAGGGGTTCCCAGTTTTTGCGCGGCGGCAGCCCGGCTGAATCAGTCGCTGACAAGCGGTATGGAACAGCCACTGACCATTGTACCGGGGCGTGTTGCCGAGAAGGTTTTGGAACACCCCGGCAGTAAAGTTTTGATGAAGACTGGCCGTCAACTGCCCCAAACGTTGGAGAAGTTAGCGGCGCATGGCAGACTGGGACAAAGTGCGATGGTCTGTAATTGCGGCTTGCCGCAGGAGGAAGTCTGGCCAGATCTGTCACAATATGACCCGGCGCGTCCGGCAGGCTATTTTGCAACAATCCTTGTAAAGGAGTAAGACCATGGTGCATTTTGTGGGGGCGGGCCCCGGAGCAGCAGATTTGATCACTCTGCGCGGAGCGGAATTGCTGCAGCAGGCTGATTGTATCATCTACGCAGGCAGTCTGGTCAATCCGGCACTATTGGCCATGGCCAAGGATGGCTGTTCGGTATATAACAGTGCCGAAATGACGTTGGAAGAAGTGCTGGATGTTTTGCGTGCGCAGGAAGAACAGCGGCATGATACGGTGCGTCTGCATACAGGGGACGCCAGTTTGTACGGTGCCATTCGGGAGCAGATGGACGTATTAGATCGAATGGGGATCGCGTATGATGATACGCCGGGGGTATCTAGTTTTTGCGGAGCGGCTGCGGCGCTAGGCGCCGAGTATACGCTGCCCGGCATCAGTCAGACGGTAATCATCACCCGGATGGCGGGACGTACACCGGTGCCCGAACGGGAGTCACTTCGTGCGTTGGCTAGCCATGGTGCCAGTATGGTCATCTTCCTTTCGGCGGGACTGCTGCCGGCCGTGCAGCAGGAGCTTCTGAAGGGAGCATATACTGAGCAGACGCCGGCAGCACTGGTGTACAAGGCCAGTTGGCCGGAGGAAAAGGTGGTGCGCTGCACAGTGGGGACATTGGCATGCTGTGGTGAACAACAGGGCATTACCAAGACCGCATTGATTTTGGTGGGAGATTTTTTGCAGACTACTGACTATGAACGCAGTAAATTGTATGATCCTGCCTTTACAACGGAGTACCGAAAGGGGCACAAAGAATGAGTGTCGCTTGTCTTGCCTTTACGGGGCGAGGCTTTTCTCTGGCCCAAAAACTGGCACAGGCATTGGGAGGAACCGCGGATCGAAGCGGACAGCCAGTTTCTTTGCAGAACTGGACCCAAGCGCATTTTACAAAAGACAGAGCGCTGATCTATGTGGGGGCGGTGGGGATAGCCGTTCGTGCCGTGGCACCCTATCTGCAAAGCAAGACCACCGATCCGGCTGTTGTCGTAGTGGACGAATGCGGCCGATACGCGATTCCGCTCGTGTCGGGACATCTGGGTGGTGCAAACGATCTGGCCCGCAGGGTGGCGGAACTATGTGGGGCGCAAGCGGTTATTACTACGGCAACAGATTGCAATGGCCTTTTTGCAGTGGATGAGTGGGCACGCTGTCAGCATTGTGTTGTAATGAATCCTGCTTGCATCCGCAAAGTGTCAGGGGCCTTGCTGGCGGGAAAGGAGATCCGCGTAAAAACCGAGTATCCAATCGTCGGAATTCCGCCGCGGGGGGTGAAAGTGGTACAGAAGCCACCCTATGAAGTCTATCTGGGAAATGTGCCGCAACAAGCGTCCGTGCTTTGGCTGGTACCGAAAGTGACGGTATTAGGCATTGGCTGCCGAAAGGGGACCGGTATCGAAGCATTGGAAAAAGTGTTTCAGGCATCCGGCATCTTGCCGCAATCCGTTTGCGCCGTGGCCAGCATTGATCTGAAAGCGCAGGAAAAGGGGCTTTTGGCGTTTTGTGAACGGCACGCTTGGCCATTTCAGGTATACTGTGCAGAGGAACTGGCGCGGGCAGAAGGCTCATTTTCCGGTTCTGCCTTTGTGGAAAAGACCACAGGGGTAGATAACGTTTGTGAGCGAGCAGCAGTGTTAGGCAGTGGCGGTGGAAGCTTGCTATGCCGTAAAATGGTAGGATCAGGGGTTACGTTGGCAGCGGCCTGCAAACCTGTTCGATTGGATTGGAGATTTCACAATGTGTGGTAATTTGTATGTGGTAGGGCTAGGGCCGGGCAGCGAGGCGATGCTTACCGGTCAAGCGCGTGCAGCTTTGGCGGCGGTGGATGTGATCTGTGGTTACACGGTCTATGTGGATCTTGTGAAGCCGTTGTATCCAGACAAAGAAACCTATACGACCCCCATGCGCGGCGAAACAGAACGTTGCCGTTGGGCTCTGGAAACCGCCGCTGGGGGAAAACAGGTGGCTCTTGTATGCAGCGGGGATGCGGGGGTCTATGGAATGGCATCACCCGTGCTGGAATTGGCTAAAGACTATCCGCAAGTTCCTATCGAAGTGATTCCCGGGGTTACGGCGGCTTTGTCCGGAGCAGCCGTGTTGGGTGCACCGCTTGGACATGACTTTTGTGTTTTGTCTTTGTCTGATTTGCTCACGCCTTGGACGCTGATTGAAAAACGTCTGCAATGCGCGGTAGCAGGGGACTTTGCGCTATGTTTATATAATCCGGCATCGCACCGCCGCAAGGATCATTTGCAGCGGGCTGTGGATCTTTTGTTGGCTGCGGGTAAGTCTCCGCAGACCCCTTGCGCCACCGTGCGCAACATTGCGCGTCCCGGACAGGAAGCGCAATTCTATACACTGGAAACATTACGACAGGCACCGGTAGACATGTTTACCACTGTTTTTATCGGCAGTAGTACGACCAGACAGGAACGGTCATGGCTGATTACACCGCGAGGCTATCATAGCGTATGAACATTTTGATCTTCTCCGGCACTACGGAAGGGCGCTGTTTATCCAGAGCTTTGGCGCAAGAAGGTATACCGGTACAGGTTTGCGTTGCGACAGAATATGGGAAGGTGGATCAGGGAAGCTGTCCCGGCGTGCAGGTGCATTCAGGACGCTTGGATCTTTCCCAGATGGCTGAGCGTATGGGACCCGATACGTTGTGTGTCGATGCGACCCATCCTTATGCGACAGAGGCAACTGCCAATATTCAAGCAGCTGCGGTGCAGTCCGGCGCGACATATCAGCGGCTGCTGCGGCCTGCCAGTCCTTTGCCAAAGGATTGTCTGGTTGTCCATGATGCGAAGGAGGCTGTTGCCTTGTTGCAAAAGACGCAGGGCAATATTCTACTGACCACTGGTGCAAAAGAAGTGAGCGTATTTGCGCCACTGGGTGTACATCGCTTGTATGCGCGGGTATTGCCGCTGGAATCTAGCTTGGCAGCTTGCCAAAATGCAGGGATCCCGCCGGCACAAATCATTGCTATGCAGGGGCCCTTTAGTGAAGAACTGAATATTGCACTTCTGCGACAGTTTTCTATTCATTATCTGGTGACAAAAGACGGCGGTTCCCCCGGCGGATTTGCAGAAAAATGGAAAGCAGCCAGAACGTGCGGCGTCCAAATGGTCGTATTGCAGCGCCCGGCGGAACAGGGCGCATCCTATGAGGAAGTTTTGCAGTTTTGTAAGGAGTGGGTGGCACAATGCAGGTGAATTTGCTGGCACTAGGCGGCGGTACAACGGATACATTGTCGGAAGAGTCCCGGCGGGTACTTTTGCAGGCACAGCAAATTGTGGGGGCATCCCGCTTGCTGGAACAACTGCCGGAAGGGTGCACAACCAACCGCACTGCAGCCACAAAGCCCGAACAAATATTACAAGCGCTGCAGGCCGTGCCATGTGAGCAAGCAGCCGTGGTATATAGTGGGGACACAGGCTTCTATTCGGGGTGTCGGAATTTGGTGCCGATGCTGGAAGCGCAAGGAATCGCCTATACGGTGTATCCCGGAATTTCCAGTGTGCAATTATTGGCGGCGGCTCTCCATCGCCCTTGGCAAGATTGGGTTCTTGTTTCGGCGCATGGGGTACAATGCAATGCTGTGGCAGCGGTTATGAAAGGCCGACCGGTATTCTTTTTGACCGGGGGACGCCTCGGTGTTCCGCAGCTCTGTTCCCAACTGGTAAAAGCAGGGTTAGGACATTTGACGGTCACGGTAGGAGAAAATTTGAGTTATCCAGACCAGCGTATTACTATGGGAACGGCGCAGGAAATGGAGGAAAAACAGTTTTCACCACTGAGTGTACTGTTGACAGAAGCGATTCCGCAGTGTCCGCAGCGGGCACCCGGCTGGCCGGATGATTGGTTTGTGCGCGGCAAGGTGCCAATGACTAAGCAGTTTGTGCGTGCTGCGATTTTGTCGCTATTGGGCCCAAAACCAGAAGAAACGGTTTGGGATGTGGGGGCTGGTACCGGAAGCGTTAGTGTGGAGTTGGCAGCGGCTGTACAGGGAGGCTCGGTGTACGCGGTGGAATGTGAAGAAACGGCGCTTTCTTTGATCGGGCAGAACCGTACCAAGTTCCGCGTATGGAACCTACATACAGTGGCGGGACGGGCCCCGCAAGTGTTGACGGACTTGCCGACCCCGGATGCGGTGTTTGTGGGTGGCAGTAAAGGGGCAATGGAACCTATCTTACAGCAAGCCCTTACGAAAAATCCGAATGTACGGCTGTGCATTAGCTGTATTGCGCTGGAAACGCTGCAAACTGTGTTGAATTTTTGCCAGACGTATCATCTCAAACCACAGGTGACGCAGCTAGCGGTAAATCAGACTCAGCCGATAGGAACCGTGCACCTAATGATGGCGCAAAATCCCATTTATTTGGTGGCGATACATTGCGATGATTAACTGTATGATCTCTGCGCCGCAGTCCGGCGGCGGGAAAACTATCATGACCTGTGCGCTGTTGGCAGCGCTAAAACGGAAAGGCTTGAATCCATGCGCGTTCAAGTGCGGACCGGATTATATTGACCCTATGTTTCATCGTTCCGTACTGGGACTGGAAAGCCATAATCTGGACTTGTTCCTTTCCAGCGAAGAAACGGTGAGAAGTCTGTTTTCTCGTTATTCGGCGGAACATGGGGCGGCGATTTGTGAAGGCGTGATGGGGCTATACGATGGTTTGGGGGGGACGACGACTCGAGCCAGTGCATGGCATCTAGCGAATAC
This sequence comes from uncultured Subdoligranulum sp., assembly GCF_937890665.1. The sequence continues at coordinate 10,452 of NZ_CALADU010000045.1, read as the reverse complement.
ATTGCAGTTGCCGGTCCTGTTGGTTTTGCGTCCCAAGGGAGCGAGCTTGACGTTGGCGGCCACAGTGCGTGGATTGCAGAACTTTCGCCCCGATAGCCATGTGGCAGGTATTTTGCTTAACGAGTGCAAACCTATGCTCTACCAAACGCTGGCACCGATGCTTGAGAGGGAGACGGGATTGCCGGTATTAGGATATTTGCCGCCTATGGAAGAAGCTCGACTCCCCAGCCGGCATCTGGGCCTTTATACAGCGCAGGAATTGAAGGATTTGGCCACTCGTGTAGAACGCTTGGGACAACAGGCGGAAGAAACGCTGGATTTGCCCAGAATTATGGCTTTGTGCAATCGGTCACAACAGCTTGTGCATCGAGAGGCAGCGTCGTTTCCGCCGCAAACTCGCATCGCGGTGGCACGGGATGAAGCGTTTTGTTTTTGCTATGCAGAAACATTGGATGCTTTACGTTTGGAAGGTGCCGAACCGGTCTTTTTTAGTCCGCTGCATGACGCAACACTTCCGCCTGATTGCGGTGGTATCTATCTGCCCGGCGGTTACCCGGAGCTGTATGCAAAGAAGTTGAGTCAAAATATCCCTATGCGTCAGACAATTCGGAAGGCAGTGCAGCAAGGCATGCCAACAGTGGCAGAGTGTGGCGGCTTTCTTTATCTAGGGCAAACACTGCAAGATTCACAGGGACAATCATGGCCGATGGTAGGCGCTTTACCGGGACAGGGCTTTCCGACGGACCATCTTGTCCGGTTTGGGTATGCGGTAATGACGGCACAAGAAGACAATTTGCTCTTTTCAGTAGGGACATCTGTCCCGATGCATGAATTTCACTATTGGGACAGCACCCAAAATGGGCAAGCCTGTATAGCCAGTAAACCGTTGGGCAAGCGGCAATGGTCTTGCGGCTTTGCAACGCCGACACTCTTTGCCTCATTTGCACACCTCTATATGGCTGGCGCACCACGGATGGCACGGCGTTTTTCCGATGCGGCGGCGCGGTACGAAAGGAAGTAACCTTCATGTCTGAACCGAACAACTTACAAACGCTGCTGAAAGGCATTTGTTTGCCAGATGGTGCAGCACGGGCGGCAGCTCAAAAGCGGTGGGCAGGCTGTGCCAAACCGTTGGGCAGCTTGGGTCTGTTGGAGGGGATAATCGCCGATATGGCGGCGCTGACAGGAACCGAGGAAGTTGCTCTTTCTCCGCGCACGGTTTTGGTTCTTTGCGCGGACAACGGCGTGGTAGCGCAAGGCGTGTCCCAATCGGGAAGTGAGGTGACAGGGATTGTCGCCCATGCTTTGGCGACTGGGCAAAGCAACGTCTGCCGTATGGCAGCATTGGCGAATTGTAGTGTATTGCCAGTTGATATGGGAATTTTGAATTTTACCCCGATACCGGGTATATACGAAAGCCGCATCGGTCATGGCACCGCTGACATCACCCAAGGCCCTGCCATGACCCGGGAACAGGCGGAGCAGGCGATTTTGGCTGGTGTGGAGTTGGTGCGACGCCAAAAAGCAGAGGGCGTGCAGTTGCTGGCTACCGGAGAAATGGGAATCGGCAATACAACTACCGCAACAGCGGTTGCCTGCGCTTTGTTGAAGCGGACACCGCAGGAGCTTGCGGGGCGGGGGGCCGGATTATCGGATGCAGGCCTTGCCCGTAAGCGCAAGGCAATCGAAACGGCGTTGGCTGTCAACTGCCCTGACGCAGACGACCCGGTGGATGTACTGGCCAAGGTTGGCGGGTTTGATCTAGCGGGGCTTTGCGGTGTTTTTCTGGGTGGTGCGTACTACCGTGTGCCGGTTCTGGTAGATGGCGCAATCAGTGCAGCGGCGGCGCTTTGTGCGGCGCGGCTGTGCCCCGCAGCAACGGCTGCCGTTTTTGCTAGTCACGAAAGTGCAGAACCTACCGGAAAGCTGTTGCTGCAGGCATTGGATAAAAAGCCTATCCTTACAGCGGAGATGCGGCTGGGAGAAGGAACCGGCGCAGTGGCAGTTATGCCTATTTTGGATATGGCGTTGGCGATCTACCACGGCAGTACGTTTTCGGATTATGGTATGCAACCCTATACACCTCAGGGAGGACAATGATGCAGTTCCTTGTGATTGGCGGATCAGGGAGTGGCAAAAGCGAATATGCAGAACGGCTAGCATTGCAGTTGGCCGGGGCGGGTCCTCGTATCTATTTGGCTACGATGCAAGTTTGGGATGCTGAGTGCCGCGCTCGTGTGGAGTGTCATCGACGGCAACGTTCAGGACGAGGCTTTGTAACGGTGGAATGTCCGCGAAATCTTGCGGAATGTAAGGCTGCGGAACTTGACGGCAGTGGTACCATTTTGCTGGAAGATCTTGGAAACTTGGCGGCTAATGAATTATATGCGCCGGGGGCAGATAGTCAGAGTGCAGAGCGTGCCATTTTACAAGGGGTGGAACAGCTCGCCCAAAGAAGCCGTCATCTGGTTCTGGTTTCTAACGAAGTGGGAACTGGCGGAACACGGTACGCTGGTGATACCGTACAATATCTTCGCTTATTGGGGCACCTGCATCAACAACTCGCGCGGCAAGTGGACCATCTGTGCGAAGTGACTGGCGGGATGCCTTATTACTATAAGGGAAGGAATCTTTTATGATCATACTGGAAACTGTCGCAGTGGCTTTTGCCATGTTTAGCGCCATTCCGGTACCGCAGCCTGCATGGAACGAAAAAAATATGCGGTATGTATTGTGTGCCTTTCCGCTGGTGGGCGTAGTATGCGCTGTGGCTTACGGACTTTGGGCTGCACTGTGCGGAAACTGGCCGGTACCCGATTTGTTGGAAGCGGCGGGGTACTGTCTGGCTCCGGTACTTATTACCGGAGGGATTCATCTTGATGGCTATGCCGATACCTGCGATGCACTGGCCAGCTATGCGGATGCTGCTAAACGGCAAGAAATTCTGAAAGACCCGCATTGTGGTGCTTTCGCACTGATTTGTGTGTGCAGCTATTTTGTGGCCTATTTTGCCTTGTGCGCATCCCTTACGATGGATGCGCGTACGCTGGCATGCTTGGGCTTGGGGTTTGTGCTGGAACGGGCACTTTCCGGCTGGGCTGTGGCTACGTTGCCGTTGGCCAAGAATACTGGTCTGGCCCACACCTTTGCCACGGCTGCGGATCGTCGTATGGTTCGTTGGATCTTGGCGGTTTTGGCGTTCGTGCTATCGGCTGCTTTGATGGCAGTAGGCGGCATGGCAGGAATCTTGATGGTGGCAGCAATGCTGTTTGTGTTATGGCGCTACCACACGGTGGCGCAAAAGCAATTCGGAGGAATCTCGGGGGATTTGGCCGGATGGTTTTTGCAAAAAGCTGAATTGTGGATGTTGGCGGCATTGGTACTGTGCCGTATTGTGGAGGGAACCCTATGATTTTCCTGTTTGGGCCGTTGTACAGTGGGAAACGGGCTTTTGCCTGCAAACTGCTTCACTGCAGGGAAGAAGAGTTGTCCAACTATGCGGTTTGGGACGTACAGGATCAGGCCGCGCAAGCAGAGGACCTCGCGGCACTGGCGCAGGAACTGACCCGTTATCCGGTGGTTATTGCCACGGAGGTGGGTGGTGGCGTGGTTCCGGCAGATGCCCGGGAACGGGCCGCACGAGAAGCTGCCGGCCGACTCAACTGTTTGCTCAGTGACCGCGCAGACACCGTTGTGCGGGTTTTTTATGGTTTGCCTCTTGTATTGAAAGGAAGTCTATCACAATGATTATCTATTTGCTGCGGCATGGTACTACGATCTACAATCTTGAAAAAAGGTATCAGGGGCAGCGGGATATCCCGCTTTCTGAGGATGGCAAGGCACAAATTCGACAGGCGGACTTTTCTGCCGAGGAAGTATATGTTTCTCCGCTGATTCGTACGCAGCAAACGGCACATTTACTCTTCCCCAACGCAAAACAGATTGTGGTGGAAGATTTGAAAGAGATGAATTTCGGGAGTTTTGAGGGCCGCAATTACATCGAAATGGAACATGATCCGGACTATCTTGCTTGGGTAGAGGCGAATTGTGAAACAGCTTGTCCCGACGGAGAACGCAAAGACCAGTTTTGTGATCGAACCTGTGCGGCCTTTTCTCGGCTGGTTGATGAGAGTTTGCAAAAAGGGAAAAAGCAACTGGTCATTGTGGCCCATGGGGGAACTCAAATGGCGGTGATGGAACGATTTGCTATACCGCATTATGCGTATTATCACTGGTGCGCACCCAACGCAGGGGGGTACAAATTGGATGCTTCCCATTGGGCGCAGGAACAGCATCTTACTTTGCTGGAAACGGTACAATATAGCAAAGGGAAGATGGTATGACGGTCAGCATAGCAATTCTTGTAGGATTTCTGGTAGATCTTTGGCTAGCAGATCCCGTGTGGATGCCGCACCCTGTCGTAATCATGGGGCGCTGCATCACCCGGATGGAAACCTTCTTGCGGAAACAGTTTCCTGCGACTGAACAAGGCGAGCGTAAAGCAGGTTGCGTGTTGGCAGCCATATTGCCTTTGGCGACGCTTGCGTTTACGGAAATTGTGTGTTGGGGAGCTTTTTGGCTGCACCCGATACTCGGTATGATTGTACAGGTGGTTTGGTGTTGGCAGGCATTGGCTGTCAAAGGGTTGGCCGTGGAGAGCCGCAACGTGTACCGTTGTCTTGCAGAGGAAAACTTGCCAGCGGCGCGAAAAGCAGTTTCTCGCATTGTGGGCCGGGATACACAAGCACTTTCGGAGGAAGGTGTCGCCAAGGCGGCAGTAGAAACTGTGGCAGAAAATTTCTCCGATGGGGTAGTAGCACCCTTGTTCTACATGGTAATTGGTGGTGCACCATTGGCACTATGCTATAAAGCCGTCAATACCATGGACAGTATGGTGGGCTATAAAAACGAGCGATACTTACACTTTGGCAGAGCGGCAGCAAAGCTGGATGACGTTGCCAATTATCTGCCGTCGCGATTGGCGGCCTTGTTTTGGATTGCCGCTGCGGCCTTGACGGGACAGAATGCGCCAAAGGCTTGGCACATTTGGCGCAGAGATCGGCGCAACCATGCCAGCCCCAACAGTGCACAGACTGAATCTGCCTGTGCAGGTGCACTGGGAGTACAGCTGGCGGGACCGGCTTACTATTTTGGAGAATATTACGATAAACCTACGATTGGGAATCCGGAACGTCCGGTGGAACCGCAGGATATTTTACGAGCCAATCGGATGTTGTTTGCTGCTTCCTTTTTGGCGGTCGCAGCAGGGATTGCCTTGCGCAGCGGGATTCTATTACTCTTGAGGTGATACAATGCAGTTGGTACACGGCGGCGATTGGGCCGGCTTTCAAACAGAATATGGCTACACGCCGTTGGACTTTTCAGCCAATGTGAGTCCGTTGGGGGTACCACAAGGGATACAGACTGCGATTGCAAACGCGGTAAAAATCGCAGACCGCTATCCCGATCCGCTGTGCCGTGCGCTTCGGCAAGCCATTGGAAAAGAGGAAAACGTCCCACCGGAATGGATCCTGTGCGGCAATGGGGCAGCAGATCTGATCTGGCGTCTTGCTGCCGCACAACGTCCGCACGAAGCGGTGCTGCCTGCGCCTTCTTTTGCAGAGTACGAGGCAGCGCTGCAATCGGTTCAGTGTAGGGTGCACCGAGTTTTTCTTGCACAAGAGATGGATTTTTCTGTGGGAGAGGATTTTTTGCAAGCCGTGGATGTGGATACCGATCTGGTCTTTCTTTGCGAACCGAATAATCCGACCGGTAAAACGACGTCCATGCGGCTTTTGCGGCGGCTTGTGGAACGCTGTGCCGCGATGGGGGCTATCCTCGTGGTGGATGAGTGCTTTTCGGATTTTTTAGAGGAGCCGAATGCACATACAGTGCGGCCACTGCTTCCGACATACCCGAATTTGGTGATTGTAAAAGCCTTTACCAAATTGTACGCCATGGCTGGTGTAAGGTTGGGGTATTTGCTTTGTTCCAACCCCATCTTGTTGGAAAAGCTGCGCTTAGCTGGTTCTCCATGGTCGGTCAGCAGTCTGGCGCAGATGGCCGGCATAGCGGCTCTGCAGGAGAAAGACTATGTTTCCCGCGTGCGCGACTTGATTCAAAAGCAGCGTCCTTTTTTGTCACAGGGGTTGCAGATGTTGGGCCTGCGCGTTGTGCCCGGAGAAGCTAACTATCTGCTGTTTCAATGTGAAGTGCCGCTTCTTGCGCCACTGCGAAAGCGGGGCATTTTACTGCGCGGCTGTGGGAATTATCCTGGATTGGATGATACATGGTATCGCACGGCGGTGCGCACCGAAACAGAAAATCGCCGCTTGCTGGCGGCACTTGAGGAGATTATACGATGACCAATACGCACCACACCCGATGCATCATGGTACAGGGCACTATGTCAGGAGCAGGGAAAAGCCTTTTGTGTACGGCTCTTTGTCGCATTTTTGCACAGGATGGTTTCCGCGTAGCACCTTTCAAAAGCCAAAACATGGCGCTTAACAGCTATGTTACACGGGATGGACTGGAAATGGGGCGCGCACAGGTGGTACAGGCACAGGCAGCAGGAATCAAACCTGATGTGAGGATGAATCCCATCTTACTTAAACCGTGCAGTGATACCGGAAGTCAGGTCATCGTTCGAGGAGAAGTGCGCGGTCGGATGCCCGCGGCACAGTATTTCCGCTATAAAAAGCAACTGATCCCGGAAATCCTCGACGCCTATCAGAGCCTTGCTGAGGAATATGATATTTTGGTGATTGAAGGAGCGGGAAGCCCGGCAGAAATCAATCTCAAAGCGGAGGATATCGTCAATATGGGGTTGGCGCAGATGGTTCACGCGCCGGTACTTTTAGCGGGCGATATCGATCGTGGGGGTGTTTTCGCGCAGTTGTATGGAACGGTGGCACTTCTGGAACCGCAGGAACAAGCACGAATCGGCGGATTCATTATCAATAAGTTTCGGGGGGATCCGGAAATTTTGCGTCCGGGGCTGTCCATGCTGGAAGAACGCACCCGGATTCCGGTGTTGGGGGTCGTGCCCTACCTGAATGTGGACATTGATGAAGAAGATTCTTTGGCGTCTTGCCTTAGTACGGAATCTGTCCATAAACCGATAGACATTGCAGTGGTACGCTTTCCTCGCATCTCGAATTTTACGGACTTTACACCGTTGGAAAGTCATCCGGCACTGGGGGTGCGGTATGTGAGCGAGGTGGCAGCACTGGGACATCCGGATTTGATTGTTTTGCCGGGGACCAAGAACACGGTGGAAGACTTGCTGTGGATGCGCCAAAATGGATTGGAAGCGGCTGTTTTGAAAGCGGCTTCGGCACAAACGCCGATTTTGGGCGTTTGCGGGGGGTATCAGATGCTGGGTCGAACGCTGCGGGATCCTGCGGGAACAGAAGGAAACATTTCGGGGCGAACACTGCATGGTTTGGGATTATTGCCTGTTGACACAACGTATACCGCTGCTAAAACTCGTACTCGCGTGCAGGCAATGGTGACAAGCGAACCGTGGAGTGGGGCTTGCGTGGACGGCTATGAGATTCATATGGGTGATACGCAGGTGCAGGGGCAACCGTTCTGCCGCTTACAGAATGGAGTAGGAGAAGGTTGTTGTCAGGGGCTTGTGTGGGGAACGTATCTGCATGGGTTGTTCGATACTGGAGAACTCACTGTCAAATTGGCAGATTGGCTTTGCCAACGCAAGGGAATAACGCTGCAACAAGCAGCACCGGTGAATCACCATACGTATTTGCAGCGGCAGTTCGATCAACTGGCTGATGGGGTACGCCGTGCGCTGGATATGCAGGCAATTTACCGATTGATGGAGGAAAGTCGATGATGCCACAACATACGCTGCCCGCGGATATTGAGCGGACCAGTATGCAGATTATAGAAAAGGAACTGGCGGAACAAGGCATTGTAATTCCCCCGGAAAATGCGGCGGTGGTGCACCGCGTCATTCATGCTACGGCGGACTTTAGTTATGCCCAAACGCTTCGCTTCACATCGGGAGCTGTGGAAAAGGGGATAGAAGCACTGAAACGGGGCGTCAGCCTCGTGACGGATACCAATATGGCGTTAGCCGGACTCAGCAAGCCGTCTTTGGCATCACTGGGCAGTGCAGCGTATTGCTTTATGGCGGATCCGGAAGTGGCGAAACGTGCCAAACAAGAGGGAACGACGCGGGCAGTGGCATCCATGCATCATGCAGCACAATGCTGTCCCGATGCGATTTTTGCAGTAGGAAATGCACCGACGGCACTTTTGGCGTTGGGAGAACTGCTGAAGCGGGAGGAACTGCGACCGGCATTGATTGTGGCGGTGCCGGTGGGATTTGTCAATGTGGTGGAGAGCAAAGAAACGCTGTTTTCCATTTGTACAGAAAAAGAGGTGCCGTGTATTGCGGCAATGGGGCGCAAAGGTGGAAGTACGGTAGCGGCAGCAATCTGTAATGCGCTGCTTTATTCAGCGACTGGACGTCTGGATCCAACCGCTCGAGGATGGCAAGGGTGACTTGATGAAATATCTACAAAAACGAGCAGCAATCCCGGTTGTGTTGGGGTGCTTAACAGGGGTTCTAATAGTGGCGTCGGTGGCAGCCCTCTGCCTTGGCAGCCAACCCTATTCTTTAGGGCAGATGTGGCAGGCGCTAAAAGTTCAAGATCCACAGGATCCGGTGTGGCGGGTGATGGCCTATGTGAGACTTCCGCGAATGCTAGGGGGCTTGTTCTCTGGGGCGGCTTTGGCGGTGGCTGGTGTAAGCGGTATTGAATAATGCTATGGCCAGTCCCAACGTGATTGGCGTCAATGCGGGGGCCGGATTTTTTGCCTTGCTGGCTATGGTGGTGGTCCCCACAGTACCCGGCGCGATGCAGTTTGCCTCCTTTTTGGGGGCGTTGGGGTGCTCTATGCTTGTGTATCTGCTGGCATGGCGTGCGGGGCTTTCCCGAACCACTTTGGTATTGGCCGGTCTCGCGGTTAGTGGAATGCTGACTGCAGGGATCAACACTTTGAAATTGCTTTGGCCAGAAATCGTGGCCAGTTCTCCGGGCTTTTTGACGGGAGGACTTTCTGGCGTTACGATGGGAATGTTGGCGGCAGCGTTTCCGTACTTTGTGGTGGGACTGCTGTTGGCCCTATTTTTGGCGGTTGATTTGAATGTACTGTGCTTGGGCGAAGAAAGTGCCACCGGCCTTGGGTTACACGTTACCCGTACGCGTTTTCTTGGTATTTTGGCGGCAGCACTTTTGGCAGGAGCAGCGGTCAGCTTTGCAGGCCTTTTGAGTTTTGTGGGGTTGCTGGCACCGCACATTGTGCGCCGGCTGGTTGGAAACGATCATCGGGTGTTGCTGCCGGCGTCTGCGCTGTTGGGGGCTGCCTTTGTTGTGATTTGCGATATTGCCGCACGACTGCTTTTTGCACCATTTGAGCTTCCGGTTGGGATTTTGCTCTCGCTCATCGGTGGACCGTTCTTCCTGAGCTTGCTGCTCCATCGAAAAAGGGGGCGTCTCTATGTTTGAACTTCAGCGTGTGGCAGTGGGATATGACGAAAAGCCTTTGCTGCAAAATATCAGCTTTGCCGTTCAGAATGGTCAGATTACTACGCTGGTAGGAACCAACGGCTGTGGAAAGACAACGTTGCTGAAGGCAATCGCCCGACAGTTGCCATTGTTAGAAGGAAAGATTCTATTGCAAGGACGGTCTATTCAAGAGTACGACCGCAAGGAATTTGCCCGTGCAGCGGCATTCATGCCGCAGGTACGCAATATTCCCGAAATCACGGTGCGCGGTCTGGTCAGCCATGGTCGATTTCCGTATCTGGGCCTCTCTCGGCAGATGACCACAAAGGACCGCGCGGCGGTAGAAGAGGCTATGCAGGTTACTGGGGTGGCGCGTTGGGCCAATCGAGATCTGCGGGAGCTTTCCGGCGGTGAACGGCAGCGTGTGTACTTAGCAATGGCATTGGCGCAGGGGGGACAAACGATTCTGCTGGATGAGCCTACCACCTATTTGGATGTGGCGGCGCAGTTCGAACTGCTGGAATTGCTGCGTACGTTGGCAGATCAAGGCAAAACGGTGCTGTTGGTGCTACATGACCTTGCGCAGGCACTGCAGTACAGTGACCGCGTGGCAGTTTTGTCACAGGGAAAGTTGGCGGCCTTTGATACCCCCGCGAATCTTTTTGAACAAAAACTACTGGATGGTATTTTTGGCGTGACGCTTTGCCGAGCACCGGAAGGGACCTACTATCTGCGGCGTTAAAATCCTACGGTGCCACCTCTTGCAATTATCCGGCCAATATTGTATAATACCTTCTGCGGACAGGGCTGAATTGCGCTGTTTTGCGTACAGATGTGGGCCCCGTGCGTGGGTGGCCTGTGAACCATGTCAGGCGGGGAACCGAGCAGCATTAAGCGGCGCTCGTCCAGTGCT
>NZ_CALADU010000044.1 GCF_937890665.1 uncultured Subdoligranulum sp. | reverse complement strand
GAAAGCTTCCTGTATAATTTAAAGAGTAAAGGGAGTTGACTCAAAAAGATACCTCATGTAAAGTTGGATTATTACTGACCAGCCAAGTTGGTAAAATCCAAAAATGCAAGAGGTATCTAAGATGAATAGTAATGGAAAAAAGGCAAAAAAGCAAGCAGTTATCAAAAATTCTACAGCAAATGTTCTTTCGCAGGAAGAACTGGCAAGAAGGATCGCTACGGTTCAGGAAGGCATGAAGGCTTCGACCTGGCGGGAACTGGAGACGAGAGGCAGGTTTACAAAAAACGATAAGCTCACATTCATCAGTGATGACATGCTCATCCTTGGGTGTGATATCGGCAGCGAAATGCACTATGCGAGGGCCATCGATTCCAGAGGGCGTGAACTAAGCAGGGGCGCATTTTCGTTCAGCAACAGCGAAGGAGGCTTCCGAAGCGCAAAGGACTGGGCCTTAGAACTGGCTGCCGCCAATGATAAGCGTCAGATTGTGCTGGGCCTTGAGCCGACAGGTCACTACTGGTTCTGCCTTGCGGCATGGATGGTCTCCAATGGCATCAGCGTTGTGCAGGTGAACCCTTATGCGGTGAAGCAGACAAAGGAGCTTGAGGACAACAGCCAGCTGAAGGACGACAGGAAGGACCCGAAGCTGATTGCAAACCTTGTGAAGGATGGGAACTATGGCATGCCATACCTGCCGGAGGGCTTATATGCTGACCTGAGACGGCTGTCCATGCTGCGGGACCAGCTGACCGAGGACCGGATCAGGAATACCAATCGGCTGCACAGAGAGATGAAGATTTACTTTCCGGAATATATGGACGCGTTCGGGAAGCTGGACGGGGCATTTACCCTGGAGGTTCTGAAGGCGGCCCCGTTCCCGGAGGATATCCTGAAATTAGGTGCTGATGGTCTGAAAGGCATATGGCATGAGGCGAAGCTGCGTGGGCGCGGCTACAGCCGGGCAGACCGGATCGTCAGATATGCGAAGGAAAGCGTCGGTCTGAAACAAGGGACGAGAGGGGGAAAGAAGGCAGTCAAAATCTTTGCAGAGCAGATGACGGACCTTGCAGCAAAACGGGATGAGATTGAAGCCGAACTTCACCAGAAGTGCCTGGAGATCCCCTATGCGGAGAACATCCTGGAGATAGATGGCGTTGGAGAGAACATCCTGGCCGGAGTCCTGGCTGAGATGGGCGACATCACTCGGTTTGACGATGTCAAGGAGATCCAGAAACTGAGCGGGCTTGGCTTGGTGGCCTGCAGCTCCGGCAAGCACAAGGGGGAGACCAAAATCAGCCACAGAGGGCGCAAAAGGCTGAGATATTGGTTGTTTCAGGCAGCAAAATCAGCGGTATCCCATGCGGAGGAATTCAAGACGCTGCATGTGTACTACACGGCGAGGGCGAATAACCCGCTGAAGAAGATGCAGTCGCTGATCGTGATTGCCTGCAAGATTTTGAGGGTGATCTACACAATCCTGAATACAGGCCAGAAGTACGATCCGGCAAGGATGCTGAAAGATATCAGGCATATGTCCCCGGAGGCAGCAGAGGCAGCATAGATTTAGGAACAATCAACAACACCCCATATTTTCCAGAGCCTTGCCGAACCACCGTACAGGAGCGGCGGCTGGGCAGGGTTCTGGAAAAGGAACCCGTAAACGATGGCGCAGGGTCTGCGACATCAGTACCGACTGGCAAGACAGAACAATGGAGGCAAAGCGTCCACTGATTTATCGGGGCCGCCAAAGGGATGTCTGGTCAGTAGTAATTCAACAGCAAATAAGAGCCGTAGCCAGCAGTGGTATTCTCCGTGGGGCATGACCCCGTTTGAAAGCTTGGCTGGCACTCGGTGTATGGACAGGTGGGACGAAGGAAGTTGGGACAAGATCCCCATAGGCACGGAAGGTTCACCACCATAGTTGAACGGAGGGAAAATGGCCTTTATAGAGCACAAACAAAGGACGCTCTATTCCCCATACCCATCTATCAGCTATTCAGTACCAGATACGACGATATCCATCACCATTGGCTCTTCCCTGAGAGGTATAAAAATGGATCAAAGCCTTAAAAAACGTACATTTAGGGCTTGACATAATAGGAAGGAG
>NZ_CALADU010000043.1 GCF_937890665.1 uncultured Subdoligranulum sp. | reverse complement strand
AGGTTCTAGTTCCCTTAAAAGAGTGTGGGTTCAAATCCCTTCATCCGCACCAAATCCCGAACACGTAAGTGTTCGGGATTTTTCTTTGCCGCTTTTTGCAAGGTTGAAAAGGGGCATAGGTTACCTGCTACCGGGGACACTGTATTCTTGCGGTGGACTCTTGCCTATACAAGATCTCCTATATTATAATTAAAAAGATTAGGGCTTTCTCTCTATTGTGTGAGAGGCGGAAAAGAAGACCGAATTAGAGTGGGTAGGATTTGCCCCTGTAAGCCCAAAGAAAGACGTAAAAACTACGGAAAGAAGGCTACCATGTCCATCACAAGAAAAATTTACTTTGCCAGATTGGCGGGGCGATGCGTGATTTTGGCAATCTGCATTGCTTTGAGTTTGTTGTGCAAGGATTGTTTTTCCGTGTTGGACGGGTTTGGCTTTTTCCAAAGGTTATCTCCCTTGCATTTTTTGTGGGGAATTTGGGTTATTGATATGCTCTTGCAAATCATTCCGATTAAAAAGAAAGTGCCGGTGGGGTCCCAAAAACTTTTCACCAATCGATTTCAACCTATTCGGGAGAAGGTCAATTATGAGGCACTGGAGCGCTACATCATCAGCACCCCCAAGGCTGCGTACAAAGTGTTTTTGCTCTGGTGTGTACTTATTGCCGGAATCGGGGTACTGTATTATACCCATGCGTTGGATAAAATTCAGTTGTTTTTGATTTCGGTGTTCTTCTATGTATGCGATTTAATCTGTGTCCTTATCTGGTGTCCCTTTCGCCTGATTATGAAAAATCGCTGCTGTACTACCTGTCGGATCTTCAACTGGGATCATCTGATGATGTTTTCGCCGCTGATTTTTATGGGTGGCTTTTATGCGACCTCTTTGGTGGTCCTGTCGGCCGCTGCATGGCTGGTGTGGGAATTATGCGTTATGATGTATCCGGAACGTTTTTGGGATCATTCCAATGCGGCGCTGCAGTGTTCGGCGTGTACCGATAAGCTCTGCACTCAATACTGCCAAAAACTTCGTCCAGAACAAAGATAAGGTCCACAAGCACCTCAACGCCTAGTGCGTTGAGGTGCTTGCTTTTGCTGCCCATACAGAGATTTTTGTAATAATTTGCCCCCCTGCTGCATAGGCTAACCCGCAGGGGGGATGCTTTATGCCCAAACAGCGAATCCGACGCGGACTGTTGGCGTTGTTGCTTTGCCTGCTGGTGCTGTGCGGTGGAGTATGGGGATTACTGACTACGGCTTTGCCGGACACATTTTACACAACCGGAGAAACAGCGGAGCTGCAAATTGCGTCGATGCCGTGGGTGCGGGTGAGTTCTGCGCAAAAGGAGGTGGCGCAGGCGGGGCGTGCCCAAGGGGACACCAGCCAAAATGTTACACTGGCTTTGTTTGGCGCGATTCCGGTCAAGACGGTTCGCACGGTGAGTGTGGAAAGCCGTAACGTGCAAGTCTGCGGGTGTCCGTTTGGCGTCAAGATGTTCTCTGACGGTGCATTGGTGGTTGCGTTTTCCGATCAGTACACCCGTTTGGGCACGGAAAATCCGGCCAAAGAGGCCGGGCTTAAGCTGGGGGACTTGATTGTTTCGGCCGGAGGGCACGTGGTGCGCAGCAATGAGGAGCTGACACAGGCTATTACCGCGGCCAACGGCACACCGATTTCTGTTGTATATCTGCGGGATGGGGTGCGGCATACCACCACGCTGACGCCGGTGCAGGATGCTGCCACCGGTGCTTACCGGGCAGGCTTATGGGTACGGGACTCCAGTGCAGGGATCGGGACGATGACTTTTTTGGACCCGGCTAACGGAACCTTTGCCGGGTTGGGACATGCCATCAGCGATACGGATACCGGTGCGGACATCACATTGCTTTCGGGGGAGATCGTGCCGGTGGTGGTGACAGGCTGTGTAAAGGGGACTGCGGGAAGTCCCGGTGAGCTGCGAGGAGAATTTTCGGCTGCTACGGCAGGGACGGTATTGGCCAATGATACCACCGGCGTGTATGGGCGGTATACTGCTGCAACAATGGGGCAAAGCTGCCTTGTGCGGCAGCCGCAAGAGATTGCGTTGGGGGATGCAGAGATCTGGACAACCATTTCTGGCAGTACGCCGAAAGCCTATTCAGTGCGCATTGAGCGGGTCAATATGACTAGCGGAGACCCGAATCGGAATCTACTGCTCAAAGTGACGGATCCGGAACTACTTGCGGCCACCGGGGGAATTGTGCAGGGGATGAGCGGATCGCCCATTGTGCAGGACGGCTGCCTTGTGGGGGCGGTGACCCACGTGTTGGTCAATGACCCCACGCGGGGATATGGCATATTTGCCACCACGATGCTGGAAAAGACGGATGCAATCGCACCATGACAAAAGAAGACTAAACTGGGAAAAATGGGAAATAATTCCACAGACTAAACAAGAGGGTTTTCGACGAAAAAAGAAAAAATGCGCTGTAAAACTGCGTTTTTTTGAAAAAACTCCAAAAAGCGGTCGAACGAAAGTTGCGGCAAACCAGAAAAAAACTGGAAAATGCTCTTGCGATAACTGGAAAAATATGGTAAAATTTCCATCGTAAACGAAACCCGGCGTAACAGGCGTGCTGCACAGGAATGGCGCAGAAATCGCCCGAAAGCCTTGAAACCGAGATATGTCTGGAGGATATGACGATGGAAAAAATCAAGTTCGTGATGACCGATACCGGTGCCCAAGTCTCTGCTTCGTGCCGTCAGGCACTGGAGGCCAAGGGGGTAGCGGTGACTGTCTGCGAGAAAAACGGCAACAAGGCATTGGAAACCTTACTCAATGTGCACCCGCAGGCGGTTTTGCTGGATGCCTTTATGCCGGATTTGGACGCGATTACAGTCAAACAGCGGTATGAGGCACAGAATACCAGCGGCACGCGGACGACCTTCTTTGTTACCGGGGCTTTCCAGAGCGAGGAAATTGAGCAGGAACTGCTGGATAACGGTTTTTCGTTTTTCTTTGTCAAACCTTTTGATGAGAGCGTTTTGGTGAACCGTGTATTCAAAGCCGCGGGCAGCAGTAATCGCCCGCAGGCCAATTCGCAGGATTCTGACGAGATGACCGTTACCGAAATTCTGCATCAAATCGGTGTGCCGGCGCATATCAAAGGATACCAATTTCTGCGCGATGCCATTCTTTTGACGACGGAGGATCACGGCTATATCAACGCGGTGACCAAGCGTCTGTATCCCGAGATTGCCAAACGCAATGGGACGACGGCCAGCCGCGTGGAGCGTGCGATCCGTCATGCCATCGAGGTGGCATGGGACCGAGGAGACGTGGATACTTTAAACAGCTATTTTGGCTATACCATTCACAATCTGCGTGGAAAGCCCACCAACAGCGAGTTCATTGCCATGATCGCCGACAAAATTCGGCTGGACAAAAAGCGTCGTGCTTGATACGGAGTGCCAGATCCTTCCCAAAACGGGGGATCTGGTATTTTTTATGGGCGGGAAGAGGACCTGCTGACTGTCTTGTGCGGGGGACAGTGTGCAAACAACAGAAAATACAGGGAAAAAGATGGGGTGCCGCCGGAAGAAAACCGGAGGCATTTTTTTCGCAGTGCACAAAAAATCCTAAGGATTTTAGTGGATTTTTTCCTGATGACCCTGTATAATAAACGTATATAAATTATAGAAGGGAAGTGCGCTCTGTGTCGAATCAATCCTTGCCGCAAGTTACGGCCATTCTGGTGGCAGCAGGGGCATCGCGCCGCATGGGGTTTGATAAGCTCAGCTATCGTTTGTCGGATGGACAAACCGTGCTGGAAAAAAGCTGTCATGCGCTGGCATCTCACCCGGCGGTTACGCAGGTGGTTTTGGTGGCAGGAGCCAACCGTGCGCAATGTGAGCAGATCGCAGCGGCCTGCCCCAAGCCCTGTGTGGTGGTGGAGGGCGGGGCTACCCGTGCCGACAGTGTGCGAAACGGCCTGCAAGCGGCAGAAGGAGAGCTGGTGGCAATCCACGATGCGGCACGTCCCTTTGTAAGTCAGTCGGTGATTACGGCGGCGTTGGAGGCGGCGGCGCGTACTGGGGCTGCCGCACCGGCGGTACCGGTCAAAGATACGATCAAAATTGTAGGCGAAGGCAATCAGGTGGCAGCTACGCCGGATCGCTCTACGCTCTACGCGGTGCAGACCCCCCAGTGCTTTTCTCGGCAGAAATATCTGCAAGCGCTGGCCAGTGTGACCGGTGAAAAAGCCCGTCAGGTAACCGACGATTGCAGCTTGTTTGAATTGGCTGGAATGCCCGTGGTTCTGACCGAAGGCAGCTATGGAAACTATAAGATCACAACGCGAGAGGACCTTCAAAAGGAGAAGACGATGCGAATCGGACATGGATATGATGTTCACCGTTTGGTAGAGGGACGCAAACTGATTTTGGGCGGTGTGGAAATTCCGTACGAAAAAGGTTTGCTGGGACATTCTGACGCAGACGTTCTGTTGCATGCTGTGATGGATGCGGTGCTGGGCGCTGCTGCGTTGGGAGACATCGGCAAGCATTTCCCTGATACGGACCCGGCTTATAAGGGGGCGGATTCGTTGGCGCTGACCCGGGCGGTGGCGGCATTGATTCGCCAGCACGGGTATACCGTTGGCAATATCGATGCCACCATTCTGTGTCAGGCGCCTAAACTGGCGCCCCACATTGCAGCGATGCGGCAAAATATTGCTGCGGCCTTTGAGGTCCCGGTGGAAGCCATCAGCGTAAAAACAACCACCGAAGAGCATCTGGGATTCACCGGTGAAGGACTTGGCATTGCCGCCCATGCGGTGGCTTTGCTGGAAGCGTAAACGAATCGTATACTTACCTAGGCGGGGAAGGGGGCCCGGCGGTCCATGTTGCAAAACCAAATGATCTCAGCGATCGCCAGTACATTGCGCGTGTTTGATCCTGTATCCGACACGCTGGATATCTTAATCATTTCCTTCGCGTTTTATCAGCTGATTCAGTTCGCGCGCAAGTCCCGTGCCGGTCAGTTGGTTCGCGGTATTCTGTTGATTATCATTTTTTACGGCTTGGCCTATGTGATGAATCTGCGGACCGTTACATGGGTGCTCAACAATGTGTTGACCATCGGCTTTACGGCTGCTGTGGTGATTTTCCAACCGGAATTGCGCAGAACGCTGGAACGGATGGGCCAGACCACGGTATGGGCCGGGCGGTTGTTCGGCAACCGACGTGCGGACCCCTCTTTGCGTGGGGTATGGCAAAGCGCAGTGGTAGCCATTTGTGATGCCGCTGAACAGTTGTCCGATACGCGCACCGGTGCTTTGATGGTGCTGGAACGCAAAAACAATCTGGAAGAGATCATCCGCACCGGTACGCCGATGCATGCGGATGTTATCCCCGAGATGCTGGGGACGATTTTCTACGAAGGCACGCCGCTGCACGATGGTGCGGTGGTAATTCGGGACGGTGTGATTGTGGCAGCGGGCTGCGTGCTGCCTTTGTCCAACAATCTGGAAATGGGCAAGGACATGGGTACCCGCCACCGCGCCGGTTTGGGTATGAGTGAAAACTCCGATGCGATCATTGTGATCGTCAGTGAGGAAACCGGCATTATTTCTATGGCGAAAAACGGTGTGCTGATTCGCCGTCTGGACCGGCAGAATCTCTTCAATCTGTTGCAAGAAGAGATCGTTCCGCCGGAAGAAGCGGCGGAAAAGCGGGTGTCGGTCTCGGGACTGAAAAATATGCTGCGCAAAGGGGGCACACAAAACCATGCAAAAGCCGAATAACGCGGGGCCGCAGGCCCCTGCGGGACGCAAATCGCTGTGGGATCATCCGGCGTTTTCGCTGTTGTTGGCACTTCTGTGCGGATTTGTCGCGTGGACGGTTGTTACGGTGTATGTGGACCCGCAAGGATCCAGCACCGTTACGGATGTCCCCATCAATTATGCAAACTCGGCCTCCACGTATACATCGCAGGGATTGGATATCGTGGAAAAACCTGATATTGAAACGGTTGACGTTAAGGTATATGGCAACAGTACCATCATCGGTAATATCAAAAATTCCGATATTATGGTGTATCCCAGCTATTCGGGGGTCAGCGGTGCGGGGCGCGTGACGCTACGGCTGCAGGCCCGGTTGGTTAACACCACCGATTTCCCGGGAGATATTGAGTGTACCGTGGAAAATCCCAAAACCATTGATGTGGTTTTTGATGAAGTCAGCGAGAAAACTTTGCCGGTGACGGTAGATGCCTCGGCTGTGTCGGTGGCGGACGGCTATATGCTCAACAAGACGGCCTCGGTTCCCACCGAGATCACATTGCGCGGTCCCACCAGTGAATTGGATCAGATTGCTTCGGTGGTTGCCACTGTGGACAGTGAAACGGACTTGGCGGATACCACTACGGTGCCGGCTACGCTGGAGCTTCGTGACGAAAACGGCGCGGTCTTTACACCGCAGTATACCACCATGGACAGCGAGACCGCCAATGTCACGCTGACGGTTTATCAGGTGCGGGAACTGCCGTTGGTGGTGGATTTCATCGGCACGCCCAGCAACTTTGACACAAGCTGTTTGAAATACTCTCTCAACCAGACCACGCTGCGGGTGGCGGGACCTGCCCGGACCATCAGCGCACTGGAAGAATTGACGGGGACGGATTTCGACCTCGCCCGTGAATTTGAACCGGACCGGGATTATCAACGCTTGGTTGAACTGCCGGCGGGCATTGTTTCACTGGACGGTGTGACCAGCGTTACCCTCAGCTTTGATACCACGGATATGGACTCTACCAAGCTGAACATTTCCAACATCAAGGCGATCAACGTCCCCAGCAACTATGAGCTGGAGATTTTGTCCAGCGTGGTGTCGGGGGTTACCCTTTACGGTCCTGCGGATGAGATTGCCAGCCTTTCGGCAGATAGTGTGGTGGCACAAATTGATTGCCAAAGCGTGAACCTGACGGTGGGGCAGCAGTCCATCCCGGTCACCATTCAGATCCCTTCTTCCACACGGATCTTTGCTACTGGTAGTTATACGGTCCAGTGTGAAGTGGTCGCCAAATAAATTTCCCCAAAGGAATTTGCCTATGCTTTTGGTTCGCAATATTCGCCTGCCGCTGACCTGCCCCGACCCGGATGCCGAGGCAGGAGCGCAGGCGCTGCGAATCCTGCATGTGCCGCCGGTACGGGTGGCACATTGCGGGGTCGCAAAACTTTCGGTGGATGCCCGGCACGGTAAACCGGTGCTGGTATACACCATAGCAGTCACACTCAACGACGAGGGTGAGGAATCGGCTTTGGCCGGGGCCTCGCCCTGTGTCTGTT
>NZ_CALADU010000042.1 GCF_937890665.1 uncultured Subdoligranulum sp. | reverse complement strand
CGTGATGACCGCCTCGGTGACAGGCTCGCCCAGATAGGCCTCGGCGTCAGCCTTCAGCTTGGAGAGGATCATGGCGCTGATCTCTTCCGGGGTGTAATCCTTGCCGCCGGCATGGACCTTCTCGGCCGTGCCCATCTTACGCTTGATGGAAGAAATGGTGTTTTCGGGGTTGGTGATGGCCTGACGCTTTGCGACCTGACCCACCAGACGCTCGCCGGTCTTGGTGAAGCCTACCACAGAAGGCGTGGTACGCGCGCCTTCGGCGTTGGCGATAACAACGGGCTCGCCGCCCTCCATAACGGCAACACAGCTATTGGTGGTGCCAAGGTCAATACCAATGATTTTGCTCATACTATAAAACTCCCTTCAAAAATGCATTTGAATGTGGTGAATGTTGTATTTATCTGAAACGGGTGTTGCCCGATTCATACGTTATTCTGCAACGACTACCGTTGCGTGGCGAATGATCTTATCGCCGATTTTGTAGCCCTTCTGGAACACCTGCACCACAGTGCCGCTCTCCTGCCCTTCGGCGGGGGGAACCTGCTGCACAGCGTTCATGAAGTTGGGGTCAAACGGCTTGGACAGCGCCTCGATCTCGGTGATGTGCAGGTTTTCCAGCGCTTTGGCCGCCTTATCCAGCGTCATCATGACGCCCTTCTTGTAGTTTTCGTCGGTGCAGACGGCGTTGGCAGCCATGTCCAGCGTATCCAAGATTCCCAAAATCTGGGTGACCGCGTGGGAAATACCGTCGTTGAATTTCTGGTCGGCCTCCCGCTGGGAACGCTTGCGGTAGTTATCGTACTCGGCCGCGGTGCGCAGCAGTTGGTCTTTCAGCTCGGCGTTTTTCTTCTCGCTGGCTTCCAGCTTAGCTTGCAGCGCTGCTTGCTCGTGATGATGTTTCTCCTTTTTATCGGCCTTGCACCCCGACGCAGCAGTCTGTTCCGCTTCCGTCTTGGTTTCGGTCTCGGGGGCCTCGGCAGCCTGTTCAGGCTGGGTCGCCGTCTTTTTTTCGTTTTCTGTTTTGTGGCTCATTGCGGATCCTCCTTATCCTTTTATTGGCCCTGCCCGGCCATGCTCTGTCCCAACTTGGTGGCGAAGTAATCGAGGATCGGCAGCAGGCGCCGGTACTCCATTCGGGTGGAACCGATCAACGCTACCGAACCGGTCAAACCGCCGCCGGCCAGATACCGCTTACTGACGATACAGGCGCCCGGCATAGCCGGGTCCAAATCGCTGTCCAGCGTAGCGGTGATCTTGCCGCCGTCAGGGCGAAGCAGCTCGGTGGCCGCCTCGTTGTCCGAGAAGATCTCTAGCAGTGTGCCGAGATTTTCTCGCACATCGGGCATTTTGGCCAGATATTGTGCGCCCTGCAAACATGCCTGCGGCCCGGTGGTAACCAAGGCCTGTGCGGCCAAAACCACGGGCGCCAGCCGCTCCCCGGCTGCCAGCACCATACTGGCGGTGAGCATCGGGCTTAGATCCTGCGGGGCCACAAAGGTCAGCCCGCGGTTCAGCAACTGGGCCAGATTGGCGGCATCATCCCGGGTCAAGCCGGTGTCCACCCGCGCCACGCGGGTGCGGACGCCGCCGGCACTGGTAACGGCCAACACCGCCGCCGAGTAGCGGCCGACCTGCACCACCTCAAAGTGGGCGATGCAAAGGTCCGGCGCCTGCGGCGTGGTGACCGCGGCAGCACATTCGGTCAAATCGGCTAGGCAACGGGCGGCAGCAGGTGCCAGCTTCTCGGGTTCCACATCCATACCCGCAAACAGCGCGTCGATGTGTTCCCGGTCCGCTTCCGGCAGTTGGGTGCTGCCCGGTGCGTCGATGAGATGATCGAGGTAGTAGCGATACCCCTGCGCACTGGGCACGCGCCCGGCGCTGGTGTGGGGCTGTTCCAGCAGTCCCAACTTGGTCAGGGCAGCCATCTCGTTGCGCAGGGTGGCACTGGACAGTGCCATATCAAAGTAGCTAGCCAGCAGACCGGAGCCTACCGGCTCGCCGTCACTGGCATACAGGGCAACAATAGCTTCTAGGATCCGCTGCTTGCGGGCATCCATCGCCATGTCGCTCATCTCCTTTGCTGCGTTTCTGAGTTTGTTTTAGCACTCCATATCTCCGAGTGCTAAACTTATTATACCCCCCAAATTTCGCCTGTCAAGAGGTTTGCCGAAACTTTTTATAAGTTTAACAGTTTCGTCACAATCCCCTTCCTGCCCACCGCTTGACAGCGTCCTGCCGTAGTTTTATACTACTTTGTAAATTCTTATTATAATAAGTAAAGAAGGCGTACCCTTATGCAGACTTCCTCGGATGATAAGGCATTTTTGGCCAACGACCCTCTTGGCGGCTTATTGCTGCGTTTGGCACTTCCCACGGTGGCCGCGCAACTCATCAATATGCTGTACAACATCGTGGACCGTATCTACATCGGCCACATTCCCGAAATCGGTGCTATGGCGCTAACCGGTGTGGGGGTTTGCCTTCCGCTGATTATGATTGTTTCTGCCTTTGCGGCCTTGGTGGGCAACGGTGGTGCGCCCCGGGCCACCATCGCCATGGGGCAAGGCAACAAAGAAAAGGCCGAGCAGATCCTCGGCAACTGCTTTGCGCTGCAGATCGTCATCTCGGCTGTGCTGACCGTCCTTCTCTTTTTGGGGGATCGCACCTTCTTGTTGGCTTTCGGCGCCAGCGGCAATACCATTGACTACGCTGTGGCCTACATGGATATCTACGCTGTGGGTACCATCTTTGTACAGATGACGCTGGGCATGAACGCCTTCATCACGGCACAGGGCTTTGCCAAGGAAGGCATGCTCTCGGTGCTGATCGGCGCCGTGGCCAACATCCTTCTGGATCCCGTTTTCATCTTTGTGTTCAACATGGGCGTGCGCGGTGCCGCGCTGGCCACCGTGCTCTCTCAGGCGCTGTCCTGTGTGTGGGTGCTCTCCTTCCTGTTCGGCAAGCGCACCTTCCTGCGGCTGCGCAAAGCCAACGTTCAGCTTCGCCCCAGTGTGTTGCTGCCCTGCGTGGCCCTTGGCGCCGCTACCTTTATTATGCAGGCCAGCGAGAGTGTGATCTCGGTAGCGTTTAACGCTTCGCTGCTGCGCTACGGTGGCGATCTGGCCGTAGGTGCCATGACGATCCTCTCCAGCGTTATGCAGTTTGCCATGCTGCCGCTGCAAGGACTGGGCCAAGGCGCCCAACCCATTATCAGCTACAACTATGGCGCCGGCAAACGGGATCGGGTGAAAAAAGCCTACTTCTTACTGCTGCGGGCAAGTTTGTTCTACTCCTGCCTATTGTGGCTCTTGGTGGAACTGTTCCCGCAGGCCTTTGCCGCAATGTTCACCAGCGACGCCGAATTGGTGGCCTATACTGGCAATGCGCTGCGCATCTATGTGGCTGCCCTCTTCCTCTTTGGGATTCAGATGGCCTGCCAGATGACCTTTACCTCGCTGGGCAAGGCCAAACAGTCCATTCTGGTGGCGGTCATGCGCAAGTTCATCCTGCTGCTGCCGCTGATCTACGTGATGCCGCTGCTGTTCCGGGAAGATCAGGCCCGCGCCGTCTATATGGCGGAACCGGTGGCCGATGTTCTGGCGGTCGCTTTCACAACGGTGCTGTTCTTCTTCACCTTCCGCAAAGTGCTGCGGCAGATGGACAAGCCGGCAGCGTAAAACATCACTCCTCCATCCAGCGCGCCAAAAAGTTCGCGGCCATCGTGATGGCTTGGACGGTTTCGGGCTTGGGGGCAGGATCCCGCAAGGTGCCGGGCAGCAATACGGCGCCTTCTACATCGCCGTGGGCCACAATGGGCGCCAAGCACAAAATCACCCGTTCCCCCCGCTCAAAAAGCCGCAGCCGCTTGGCGGGGTTCTCCGGTGCGGTATAGGTCGCCCGGCCGGAAAGCAGATGCTCGGTCTCGGTGGAAATATCCCGGCCCATCATATCGTTTTTGCCGCTGCCCGAGGCCGCTGTGATGCGGGCCCGGTCACAGACCAGCACCGGCCGCTCTAAATTTTTGGCCAGCACCTCGGCATAGACCGCGGAAAGCTGGCCCACTTCTGCCAACGGGGAGTACTTTTTAAACACCACTTCCCCGTCGGCAGCGGTATAAATTTCCAAGGTATCCCCCTGACGGATACGCTGGGTACGGCGGATTTCTTTGGGAATCACCACCCGTCCCAGTTCATCGATTCTACGCACAATTCCGGTTGCTTTCATAGAATGTTCCTCCCCTACGGTTTTGTGGTAGTATTTGCTAAATGTCGGATTTTATGTACAGGAGACTGGGTATGGACCTTTTACAGACCACGCTGTGCTATCTGGAGCAGGATGGCTGCTATCTGATGCTGCACCGCATAAAGAAAAAGCAGGATGTGAACCACGACAAATGGATTGGCGTGGGGGGCAAGTTTGAACCCGGCGAAACGGCGCTGGACTGCGCGATGCGGGAAGTACAGGAAGAAACCGGCCTGACCATGCAGACCCCACGCTATCGGTGCATGGTGGATTTCTACTGTCCGCCTTGGCCCGCCGAGCGGATGCACCTATATACCTGCACCGAGTTCACCGGCACGCTGACGGACTGCGACGAGGGCACACTGGAATGGGTGCCCAAAGATGCCGTTTTGTCGCTGCCCATCTGGCCCGGCGACAAGCTGTTTTTCCGGTTGTTGGCCGAAGAAGCGCCGTTTTTCCATCTGGAACTTTACTATGACGGCGACACCCTGCGCCGCGCTGTGTTGGACGGTACACCGGTTTCACTGTAAGGCAAGCCCCTCCCCTTCTGGGGAGGGGCTTTTTATCGCTCTGCCTTGCACAAATGCACAAAAAAGGGTATACTAGTTCTATCTATAAAAACATGTGGGAGGGTCTACCATGAAAGCCGATCGTTACCGTTTTGACGGCGCACAGCCGTGCCATCTGCGGGAGCTGCCCTGCGACAGCAAACGCGACGGTGTGGATAAAGAGCGAATTCTTGAGAAAACCGCCCGCAATTTGCAGGAGATGGCCGCCTTGCAGGACGCCCTATATGCCGATGGCCGGGAAGGGCTGATCTTTGTACTGCAGGCGTTGGACGCTGCCGGCAAGGACAGCACCATCAAGCATGTAATGGGCGGGTTGAATCCGCAGGGCGTGCGGGTGACCAGCTTCAAACAACCCAACAGCGAGGAATTGAGCCACGATTTTCTATGGCGTGTCCACAAAGCGCTGCCGCCCCGGGGATCCATTGCCATCTTCAACCGCAGTTACTATGAAGACGTGCTGGTGGTGCAGGTCCACGACCTGCAGAAGACCTACCGGATGCCGCCCCGCACGTTGGAGGATGACAGGAAAGACTTTTTCAAAAAGCGCTACCGGCAGATCCGCAACTATGAGGAATACCTGTATGAGAACGGCTACCGGGTGGTCAAAATCTTCCTCCATGTTTCGAAAGAAGAGCAGAAGAAGCGTTTTTTGGAGCGCATCGACAATTCCTCCAAAAACTGGAAATTCTCGATGAGCGACGTAAAAGAGCGCGCCCACTTTGAGGAATATATGGATACCTTTGAAACGGTGATCGAGGAGACCGCTACCGAGCACAGCCCTTGGTACGCCCTGCCCGCCGATCAAAAATGGTATACCCGCTATCTGGTCAGTGAGATCGTGGTGGATGCCCTGCGCCGCTGCTGCCACGAATATCCTCAACTGCACCAAGATGCGCTGGCGGAATTGAAAGACTGCCGCACCAAATTGGAAGCGGAGGAATAACCATGGCCCCCATTCGTGTGTTACAGGTCATGCCGGCCATGGATGCCGGCGGTATGGAGACTTTTGTGATGAACGTCTACCGTACCATCGACCGGGAACAGGTACAGTTTGATTTTTTGTACCATTACAATAAAAGCTGCTTTTTTGACGACGAGATTTTGTCGCTGGGCGGGCGGATCTACAAGCTGACTGTGCGGCAGGACAACAATCTGCCCCGCTATCTGCGGGAATTGCGAGCCCTGTTTGCCGACCATCCCGAATGGCGGATCCTCCACGGGCATTACAGTGGGTTTGGCATGTTTTACAACACCGTGGCCCGCCGGGCTGGGATTCCGGTGCGGGTGGGGCACAGCCACAACACCGCCTACGAGCACAATCTGGTAGGCACGCTGGACCGGCTGATGAGCCTGCGGTTTTCCGCCGGGTTGACCGACCGCTTTGCTTGCAGCGAACAGGCCGGCAAGATGCTGTACGGACAGGCCCCTTTTACCGTGCTGCCCAACGGCATCGACACGGCCCTTTTTGCGGCCCGGGATCCCCAGCGGCGGGCATTGCTGCGCGGCGATCTGGGCGTAGCTGACAACGAGATTCTTTTCGGCCACGTGGGCCGGTTCAGCGCCCAGAAAAACCACGCCGGATTGCTGCGGATCTTTGCGGCGGTGCATCGCCGCCTGCCCCGGGCCCGGTTGGTGCTGCTGGGCGGCGGTCCCGCCCCCTACATAGAAAAGATGCAGGCGTTGACCCGGGAATTACAGTTGGGCGACAGCGTGATCTTTGCCGGGGTGCGCAGCAACATTCAGGGCTTTTACGATGCCATGGATGCTTTTTTGCTGCCCAGCCTGTTTGAAGGCCTGCCGGTAGTGCTCATCGAAGCCCAGACCGCCGGCCTGCCCTGTTTTGTGGCAGACACCATCGACCGGGGTGCTGCCTTTACCGACCGGGTCCATTTTCTGCCGCTGCAAGACACTGACGCTTGGGCCAACTGCATCGCCGCCGCCAGTTTGCGGCGTGACCCGCAAGCCCGGCACAAAGCAGAAGAAGCCGGATATGACATCCATCACAGCGCCGGCGTGCTGCAGGAGTTTTATCTGCGCCGCCACAGGGAGGTGACGGCATGACCCCCCGCGAAACGCCGCGGTGCGAGATCGCCGTGATTGTGCCGGTACACAATGCCGCCGCCTTTCTGCCCGACTGTCTGGATTCCATCGCCGCCCAACGGTTTGACGATTTTTGCTGTATTTTGGTGGACGACGGATCTACCGATGACTCCCCTGTCCTCTGCGATGAAATTGCCCAGAACGACCGCCGTTTTGTGGTGATCCACCAACCCCAAAGCGGGGTCAGTGCCGCCCGCACCGCCGGAGTGCGCCGTGCCCGGGCAGAAGGAGCGATCTGGCTGGCTTTCTGTGATGCGGATGACCGGTATCACCCCGATTTTCTGCGCACGCTCCATACGGCCGCACAGGACGCCGCCCTGCCGTTGGCCTGCTGCCGGTACGATACCTTTACCGATACCGCCCCTGCCGATGCGCCGGCTCCTGAGAACTACA
>NZ_CALADU010000041.1 GCF_937890665.1 uncultured Subdoligranulum sp. | reverse complement strand
GAGCCGATGTCACAATGAAAGGGAAAATCCGCACGATCCTGATACCGAACAAACTGTGCCGCAAGTTGCTTAAATATGCCAAGCAAACAAAAACCGCTTCCGGGAAGATATTTTTCACCAGAAACGGTACAGCGTTATCACGCAAACAGATTTGGGCAGAAATGAAAAGCCTGTGCCAAGCTGCCGGGGTGTCGCCGGGCAAGGTGTTTCCCCACAATCTGCGACATCTATTTGCCACTGTGTTTTACCGGGCCTGCCATGACATCGTCAAGCTGGCCGATGTGCTAGGGCACTCCCGCATCGAAACAACAAGAATTTATCTTGTTACTACAGGTTTTGAGTATGCCAAACAGCTCGAACAGCTCGGTTTGGTAAGTTAGACAAAATGGTTCTTTTGTCTAACTGTATTTTCGGCCAGGTGCCGAAAGTGCACAGAAAAGACGCCTGCCGCGATGTCGCGGCAGGCGTCTTTTGGGTTGACAGATCGATATATCGACAAGTTCCATCGATATGGCAAGCAACTATTCTTCGGTTGTAAAAATGAAAAAGAACACTAGATGACGCGATTGCGGTTGCAAATCGACACTTTTCGTGGTAAAATTGGTAGGAATAGTGGATAGATGTCGCCGCTGGTATCGTCAATTATGTAGCATTTAGGACAAAAGAACCATTTTGTCCATTTTCAAATGCGCAGGAGGGGATGGCCTGAATGCCAACAGAGCATGGGAAGAAGTTTGTTTCCGTGTTTGATCCGCAGACCATTGAAAGCTTCTTGAGTATTCGGCAAACTGCAGGAGCGAAACTCGCCACATTGCAACGCTACAGAAATGTTTTGCAAAGTGTTGTGACTTTTTTTGGTGATGAATTGCCTGAGTCGTCGCAAAGCACAGAGCGTTGGCGAGATTACTTACTTCAGGAGGGCTATGCGCTAAACACGGTCAATTCTATGACCAGTGCGCTGAATACCTATCTTACTTACATAGGGTACTCAGGCAAACATGCCCCACATCTCCTTGAGAGGAAAAAAGGAGCGCAAGAGTGAGATGAAAACGTGTGATTGATCTGCATACCCACATTCTTCCGGGGATTGATGACGGAAGCCCGAATGCCGGAACCTCTATGCGTATGCTTCGTCAGATGGCGGTTCAAGGGACCCAAATACTGTGTGCCAGCCCACACTATTATGCAGATGAACAATCTATCCATGAATTTTGCGAGAAACGCGATGTGGCATTTGCAGAGTTTCGTCAGGCGGGACTTGGGGAGTATGAAAATCAGCCGATTGTGCTTCCGGCGGCCGAGGTCGCATTTTTCCCCGGTATCAGCGAGCAGAAGGAACTGGAGCGCCTGTGCATTAAAGGTACGCATACACTGCTGTTGGAGATGCCATTCTGCGAATGGAATGATTTCCAGATCGAAGAAGTAACTTCGCTGTCCTTGGATTTGGGCTATCAAATCGTTCTGGTTCACCCGGAGCGTTTTCTGTTCAGCAAAAACAACCGGAGATTGTTGGAGCGGCTGCAGGAATTGCCGATTGGTATACAAATCAACGCGGGCAGTTTGCTGCGCTGGCAAAGCCGAAAGCAGGCACTGCGACTGCTGCAGGAGGCCGCGTGCCCCTTGCTTGGCAGCGATGCGCACAACATGACGACACGACCACCAAATTTGGGGGAGGGACGAAGTGTGATTGAGCGAAAACTGGGAACTGCCTTCTGGCAGCGAATGCAGGAAAGCGCGGCGCGGCTGACCGGTTGCAGCTTCGCCAGAACATGAGTAGCTACAGAAATCGTCGCATCCGCCGCTCCGATGGAATCAAGGCGGCGGTTGTTGTTGCGGCTGTGATTATCGTTCTGGTTTCTATTGCAATAGGGCTGGATCAATGGCAGCAAAGTCAGGCCCTGCCGGTTTCGGCTGAGGCGACAAACGAAGTTGTCACAGAGGCCGAGCCGGAGCCGATAGAGTATAACGGTATCATGTACACACCACGTCCCCAGTTGGAAACATACCTTCTGATGGGGATTGACGTGGAAGGGCCCGCAAAAGGGAACAGGAGTTACAGCGGCGGCGGCCAGGCCGATGTCCAGCTGCTTTTGGTTGTAGATAACACCAACCAGACATGGCAGGTTTTGCAAATCAACCGGGACAGCATGGTGGAGGTGCAGGTGCTGGGGATGACGGGTGAAGTCCTTCAAACCCAAACCGCACAAATCGCTACGGCCCACGCTTACGGTGATGGTACCGAACGAAGCTGCAGGAATGCCGTGGCGGCGGTTTCGAATATGCTGGGCGGCAAAACCATTGATGGGTATGTGGCCCTGAATATGGACGCGGTTGCCATTCTCAATGATATGGTTGGCGGCGTGCCAGTTACGATCACATCCGATTTTACAGATATCGATCCCAGTTTGCAGGAAGGCGAGACCATAACGCTGCAAGGGCAGCAGGCACTGGTCTTCGTGCGGAGCCGAAAAGGTGTGGACGATGAAACCAACCTGTCGCGCATGGAGCGTCAGCGCCAGTATCTGGCCGCACTGGAAGAGAAAATGGCGCAGCAGGATGAGGAATTTGTGATCCGAGCCTATGATGCAGTGAGTGATTACATGGTGACGGACATGGGAAGCGGAACAGTGGCGGAGCTGGGCGAAAAGATGAAAACCTATGAGGAGTTACCGTTTTTAACCATTGCTGGTGAATCCGGCACGGACGAAGAAGGCAGTGCTACCTACACGCTGGATCAGGACAGCCTTCAACAGGCGATTGTGAGCCTGTTCTACGAGAGAACATAAAAGGATACGCTATGGAAGGTAGAAGCATGGAATACCCAACGCAGCAGACACAGCAAACTGCGCCGGTGCACGCAAACACAACAACAGAAATTGACCTTGTCGAAGTGTTTTACCTGCTGTGGGGACACTGGTGGCAGATTCTGCTTAGCCTGATTGCAGGCGCGGCAATCGCATTTGCAGGAACTTATTTCCTGATCACACCGCAGTATGAAGCATCGGCACGCATCTACATTGTGTCCGCATCCAATGATTCAGTCGTCGACCTCTCGGATCTGCAGGTCGGTACATCTCTTACCGCAGACTATCAGGAGCTGCTTCTCAGTCGGCCGCTGTTACAGGATGTTATCAACAACTTGGGGCTGTCTATGGACTATCAGCAGCTCGAAAGAATGATCAATATCACCAACACAACCGATACGCGAATCCTGCGCATCCTTGTGACAAGCCCCAACCCACAGCAGGCGGCGGATATTGCCAACGAACTGGTGAACCAGGCCAGCATCTATCTGCCAAACGTCATGGAGACAGACCCACCGAACCTGGTGGAAAGTGCAATTGTACCGAACCAGGCCTCCAGCCCCAGCTACTCCAGGAATACTGTGCTGGGTGCACTGCTGGGTGCAATCCTTTGCTGCACGGTGCTGTTGGTTCGCTATTTAATGAACGACACTTTTGTCACACCCGACGATGTAGCACGTTACTTTGGTATTCAACCGCTGGCGACTATCCCGGAAGGTGATCTTGGAGACTTCAATAAGCAGATTAGGAAAAAGAGTCGTAAGTCGCATATGAAAAAAGACACATGGCAAGCGAAGGGAGGGCAGGCATGAAAGAACTTGTGATTCGCAATATGCCGAAACTGCCCTTTGATGTGACAGAAGCCTTGAACCAGTTCCGTATTAACCTGGGCTTTTGTGGCGATGAGGTTAAAACCATCATGGTGACAAGCAGCTTGCCCAATGAGGGAAAGAGCTTCTTGGTTATGCAGCTCTGGCGCATGATGGCAGAAGTCGGTACGCCTACGCTGCTCATTGATTGCGATTATCGCAACTCGGAGATGCGCACCAAATATGGGATCAGCAGTACCGAGAAAATTGTGGGCGGTGCGCATTACCTGGCAGGCAAAGCGGATATGTCGGATGTGATCTATCAGACCAATATTCCCAATGGATATATGATACCAACCACGTCGGCCATCGCTAACCCGACGATTCTGCTGGAAGGGACCCGATTCAGCCACATGATCGAGAGCTGTGCCAAAACATTCAGTTATGTGCTGATTGATACGCCGCCGCTGGGAAGCGTAGCCGATGCGCTGAATGTGGCGCCCCACTGTGATGGCACAGTGTTGGTGGTGCGAAGTGGTGCAACACCGCGAAAACTTGTTGACAATTCGGTTCAGCTGCTCAAGCGGACGGAAACACCGCTGCTTGGCATTGTGCTTAACCGCGCCGATATGAACAGCAAATCGAATATGTATTATCACCGCTATTACCGTTCCAGTTATTACTACAACAGCTATGGCAGCAGAAGCCAAAAGCAAAAGTGAAGGAGGAATTTCACATGAAGAAGAGATTGGTTTCAGGCGTGGTTGCCGTCACGATGGCGGCTATGATGGCTTGCCCGGTGTTTGCGGCCTGGCAACCGAGCAAGACCGTGCAGGAGGTTAACGGCGTACAGGCGTCGGTCACTTCGGCAGATGGCACGACAGCTGATTTGGAAATCACAATGCAGCCGAAAACGGCAGCAAATTCCAGTGTACTGAACGTGGTTGAGGATGCAGAGCCTTATATCAAAGTGACGCCTGTTTCCCAGACACAGGCCGCTAATGAGACGGTCGATGTTGAGTTGCCGGAGCTGGCCTACGCAGAAAAGGCCAATGAGACAACGGAGACGGGCCTTCAGTATTCTGACAATGAAAAAGTCAACCTGATTTTCGAGACCGTTACCCGCTCGACTTCTACCACCCAGTTCTTGGAAAAAGTTGGCGGTAATCTGCTGAATTTGGTCACGGAAGCAGTCACTGCGATTTCGGATGCACAGACTGAGCAGAGTGTGACCATCGATGATTTTGCCCCTGCAGCCCTCTTTGATGTGACGGCTTCGGCTGGTGCCCTTGAGCAGATGGGCGAAAATGGCAGTGTTGATGTTGAGCTGGAGGTTCCCGGCATTACGGCGGAAAGCAATATCATCGCAATCCACTTCCTTGGCGATATGGCAGACGTCGAGGCGGCACGTGAGTCGCTGACCAGCGATTTTGAGAATGCCATCTTGAACTATGACGCTGAGATCCTCGACGCTGTTGCGGGTGATGGCACCGTGACGGTC
>NZ_CALADU010000040.1 GCF_937890665.1 uncultured Subdoligranulum sp. | reverse complement strand
AAATATAAATGAATTGCAATAAGGGTAAAAATAAGGGTAGTAAAAAGCACACATTTTCCACCTGTAAAAGATGGGCCATGTGTGCTTTCTATGTAATACTCCCGTTTTCTATTGGTCGTGATTCACGACCTTTGCCCTTTGTCCGCGCCGGTTTATTTTTCCGTGTGATTTTCCATGCGCCAACGCTCCACAGTTTTCACATGAAGCAAAGCCCAGCGCAGGAACTCCACATCATCCTTGTTACGGTTGACGATGCACTCAATCTGATCGCGCAGTTCTTCTTTATTATCCATTGTTGGCCTCCTTCTTATACATCGCGCTTTCAAGGGCTGCGATGTATGATAGCGCATTTTGCAGGTATATCGTGTTATCCTTGTTGCGGTTGAGGATTGCGTCAATCTGACTGCGGATTTCGTTGCTTCTATTCATTGTTGTGCCCTCCAAACGCCCGTATAGCCTGATAGCGCAGCTTTGTGTTTACAGCCAGCCCAACAGTTTGAGCCCATAGAGGGTCAGCAGGGCGGCCAGAGTGTACAGTGCCAGCCGGTCTTTCATGCGATCACGCCACGCAAAAGCGGGTGGCGGTCGTGGTTTTGGTGAAGCGGGCGGCCAGATCAGGGGCGGCGGCCTTGATGGCCTTGCCGTCCAAGCGGCTTGTGGTTACAGTTTTCAGCGTGACTTTGTGGGTGCCAACGTCCATGCGCTCCACATCCCGGCGGGACATTTCGGCCGAGATCGTGGCCTTGATGGTTTCCATCTCGGCCTGTGCGGCTTCGATAAGCTGCTGCGCTTCCTTGTACTGCTCCACGAGGGAAAGAAGTTCGATACTGCTCATGGCGTTACCTCCTTGAGATTACGGGCAGCCCATGCTATAATAGAGTTGCCCTTGTTGGGTTTGGCATCGCGGTTTGCTTGGTCGGCGTTCGTGGTGCCTTTTCGTTTGTCTATTCGGTTGCAGGCGGCCAGTGCCCGATGCTTGTTTATCCCTTTCGTGCAAGTACGTTACGCAGTCTGTTTCTGGCGCTTGTCGGTGTTCCCCTGAGGTTTTCACCGTGCCTTGTCCCTTTCGACAATTTTATTATACTATATCGCTATCGTTATATCAATAGACATATTGCACAAACATATAACGATAGCACCGTATAATTTGTATATCGCTATCGCTATGCTTTTGTGGTATAATGCTCTTGAGGTGATTAGATGCCGGTTAGTAAAGCTCAAATTAAAGCCACAACAAAGTATGAGGCTGCTAAATATGACAAGATCCTTGTCAGGATGCCAAAGGGGCAGAGGGCTGAAGTCCAAGCAGCCGCAGACGCCGCCGGGGAGAGCCTGAACGGGTATATCGTGAGTGCGGTCAAGCAGCGGATGGAAAAGGAATCTGGCGGGGAGGGAAAATAACAATGCCGATGTTTACCATCGTGGGCGGCGTCAATGGAGCCGGGAAAAGTAGTCTGTCCGGCGTGCTGAAAGACTGCCTGGACGATTTGGGCGTGATCGTAGACCCTGACAAGATCACCGCGCAGCTTGGTGGCGACGAATATGCAGGCGGCCAAGCAGCAGTTGCAAAATTGCAGGACTGTCTTGCGCAGCGCATTGACTTCACAGAGGAAAGTACTCTTTCAGGCAGCTTTTCCCGCAAGATGGCCCATGCCGCCCGTGATGCCGGGTACACGGTCCGGCTGTACTATGTGGGGCTGGACACGGCGCAGGAATCCATACAGCGCATTGCAAACCGTGTGGCGCACGGCGGTCATGATATTGCGGCGCAAGACGTGGAACGCCGCTTTTCCAGGCGCTTCCGTGACCTTGCAAAGCTGCTGCCTTTGTGCAATGAAGCCACCTTCTACGACAACAACAACGGATTCCGGGTGGTGGCGTTCTACCGAAACGGGGAAATCGTGACGGCCACAGAAACGCCCCCTACGTGGCTTTTGGCACTCAGGAAGGAAATTGTCCTTTGACAGGGTGTAAACGCTTATAGCGCGCCCCACAGGGCGCTGGCAGCCTGTGTTATCGTGTTCTTGGGATTGGAGAGACCAACGGCCCCCGGTGGGTCGTTCTGAACTACCAGGAATCGTGAAGAAAATACTTGACTGTTCCGCCGGGTATGGCATATAATACAGGTAGGCAAGGAAGTTGGCGAGACAACCAAGCCTGACACGCAAAAAGCAGCCCCCGGAGAGGTAGGCACTCTCCGGGGGTCATTTTGTGCTTACTTGCCCTTGCCGTGACCATCAAGCCACTTGCGGATGTAGTAGGCGACTACACTCGCTCCGACGGACACAAGGAAGTTGGCGAAATATTCCAATGCCGACACCTCCTTTCTGTTGCCAGATTGGAGAAGGGCAGCAGGGACAGTATAGCACAGTTCGGCAGGATTCGGCAAGGCAGATGAGCCTTTGTCCGATTCAAAACGAATGGCTCCATTGGAGCCATTTGTTTTTTGGCATTCGCATTGCCAACAGATTTTCCATCAGTGGGTATGGCAAAAGGGGTCTCCATTTCGGAGCCCCCTTTCTTCAGCGAATAATCAGGCAAATGGGGTGAACGAAATGTTCACCGTCAATGGTCCCCATATTACCATCATCAACGAAAGCGGCCTGTACAGCCTGGTGCTTTCCTGCAAGCTGACATAATCATAGAAAAAGGGGCCGCCCCGATGCAGGGGCAGCCCCTTTTTTATATTAGAACCCCTCAACAGCAGTGCCGGAAAGCTGTTCCCATTTGTCCGCCATAGATGCGGCATGGCCGGAACTGTACCGTCCCCCAGCTCGGCCGCTGCAATAGTCGCTGATTCTGCACAGGTCGTCGAAGCTGCGCATGATACGGTTCTTCCCATTGCGGCACTGGTCGGCAAGCATATAGAGCGCACCGCGCGTTTTTGCGTCCGTATTCTTATCGGCTGCGGATTCCTGTGCATACTTTGCGATAAGGCGAAGCATGGTCGGGTTGTTGTCGTACTTGTCGACCAGGGTAAAATAATCGTCAGCGGTCAGAATACCCGATTTCAGCAGTTCCAGCGCGTTAGCGTCTACGACGTCAGGATTGGCGGCAGAATTGGCGTGTACGGCCTTTTCAAGGTCGCTCCGAATCCGTGCTTTCTGCCGGTCGAAGTCCGCCCAAACGCGCGTCTCCGTCGCTCTCAGGGCCTGTTCCGCTTTCAGCAGGTCGGCTTTTGCAATCTGCCGCCGCAGTTCGTTTTCCCCCTTATATGTTTCCTGCTGCCATGCCTGGGCGGCGTCGTTGTCCTGCTTTGCGCTCTGCAAATTGTTGTAAGCGGTGCTGAATTCATCGCGGGCCGCCTTGAAAGCGTCGTCGAGTTTCTTCGCGTACTGGTTATACTGGCTCATTGTTTTTTCTCCTTTCGATGGTTACAGAGGGACCAGAGGGCGCAGCCCTCTTTACATACAAATAAAGTTTGCTTGTCTCCGAACGGGCACCGCTTGCCGGTGGTGGAGCCTTCCCCAGTCACAAGCCCGCAGCCGGTTTCGCCGTACAAGGCGCACTGTGATGTACATTTGGAAATAAAGGGGCAGTCTCCCCAGCTTTTAGGGCGGGGCGGTTCAATCTCTTTTGGGGGTGCGGGCATATTGTCAGCGTCAAACGTGCCATAGCTGGTTGTGATCTGCATCGGATACTCAATGCAACCATGTCCCACACGCCGGAACCGCCGCCCGTTTTCGTCGATCTCCCAGGGGCCGGGCGGTTCATTTTGATAACGGTTGCTCAAATTCGTCATCCTTTCTTAGCTATAATGTCAAATTGAAAATGAGGCAGGCCGTAGCCTGTGGAATCCCGTTCCAATTCTCGGTTTGCGTCAGCAACGGCACAGAAGGCCGGAACTACTTGATTTACCCAAGTTTGACCCTCAATCCGCTTTCCGCAATGGGGGCAAGGCGCTGCCTGTTGGCTATTCCAGTTGTCACGTTCGTACACTTCTCAATGCTGTCCACAATAGCCGCAGTAGATACGCATAAACGCCATTGTTGCACCTCCCTTCTTTACGCGGACAGGCCGCGCTTGTAGTAAATCAGACGGTCCAGGGCATAAGCGCAGGCGTCTATAGTGTGATTGTCCTTGTCTGGTAGCCTGGAAAGGAAATTCCCGTCCTTGTCGGTCTCATACTCATAGCCCACAAACTCCCGATATGCG
>NZ_CALADU010000039.1 GCF_937890665.1 uncultured Subdoligranulum sp. | reverse complement strand
CCCGCAGGGTGTTGCGGGCGGACTGGATGCGGGTGATTTCGGTTTGAATGCTCATAAAAACCCCCTTAGATCGTAGCCAGCAGGGCATCGATGTTGCCCACCGTGGTAAACACAGCCGCCGAAGTAACCGGGAGAGTATTGTCCTGTTCCACGGCGTCGGCGGTATTTACCGAAATAGTGTTGTTATCTGGATCCAATTTTAAACCAGAACCGATAACATATCCTCCGCCGCCTTTTTCCGGCTGTGTCCATTTGTTTCCATCTTCGGTTTTTGTAAGCACATATCCAGCAGTACCCTGTGGCGGCACTGCTTTATCAAGCCGAGACTGATACTCATTAACGAGCTGAGACCATTCGCTTTGTGTAGGAGAAGAAGAATCACCCTAAATCTCAGAGTGATCTAAAACCGTAAAAATTACATCCGTTGTAATTCTTTGTAGGTTTTTGGCTACACCAGAAAAGACAATTTTTCCGGGCTGTGCTTTTGTAAGCGGTTGTTTTGTTGCTTCAGGAGGAACATCAATAATTCCGCTTTCAGGGACAACAACTCGAATTTTATGACCCGGCGTAATAAAAGTGGCCGTGATGGTAAGATTATCCCATTCGGCATCTTTTTGAATTTGAATCTGCTCAATTCCGTAGCTATCCCACGTACCAAGACTTAGGGACGATGCGCCGGAAACTTTAGCGTTGTACCCGCTTAAAACTATTGTGTTCATTTTTTCACCGCTTTACAAGAAACTTAAAACCGCAAGAAACACCTTTTTCACTTTCTCTAGGAAATCGTCCTTAAAACAAATTCCCCATCATGGCATCCAACTCTTCCCACATTTTTTTGTGGGCATCGCCAATGGGATGATGTTCTTCCACCATCTCATTGTAGATAAACTGGGCATGAGTATATTCGTCATGGGCCATTTCCATAAATCCCTCTGCCAGATCTTCTTCCCCTGCTTCATCCGCCTGCTTTGCCATTTCAAAATATTTGCGGGCGTCCTGCATCTCTTCAGGAAAAGAGGATTCCATCTTTTTGAAAAACATATCACGCATGGTTATTCTCCTTTGATATACCGTTTCAATGTGTCAATGTCTTCCGGCGTAAAATCAATGGTGTTTACATGCCCGCGAAGAAAAGAAAACTTTCCAACCAAAAAGTCGTCCAAAGAAAAAGCGTACTTTTTCATGGATTGTTTTGCCACTTCTGCCAAAGCATCAACATCAATGTTTTGATTATCGTCAATGATGCCGGTCATTTTTACAACAGGACTTTCGCCGTATTTCAAAATGGCCTTATCAACATTGTTTAAAAGAAGCGCAGAAAAAGCGCCAACAGCAAAAAGAATTGGCTTTTCATCAGAAAGATTAGGCATCAATTCTTGGTCTAAATAGCGGGATATTCCGTTTTTTACTTGTTCAATCGTGGCCATACATTACCTCAAAAAAAGAACCGAGGGGGAGACCTCTCCCCCTCGGAAAAGTCAGCGGCAGGGGTTGCAGTTGCAAGTCTGCGCCGGCAGCGGATTGTAGGTGGACTGCGCGGTGGTGGTAGATCCTACCGTCACGTCAGCAACCTGTTTGGTGTAGAACGTGGCGTTCATGTAGTTCACCAGCGTGTTGTCAGCGCACTGGCGGGCCTGCCGCTCGTCGCTGATCTTGTCGCACAGGCAGCTCATGCGCTCGTTGACCAACTGGAAGGAAT
Organism: uncultured Subdoligranulum sp.; assembly: GCF_937890665.1. The sequence goes on along the minus strand of NZ_CALADU010000039.1, from coordinate 16,321 downwards.
CGGAAGTTGCCTGATTCTGAACGGCCTGAGCGCCCAACTGCTGCTCAATGGCAGAGAACTTAGCGTCAACGTACTTGTACATCTCGATCTGTTTCTGGTCGTTGTAGATGTTTGCGTCACGCAAAGCAATCTGGGTTTCAAGCTGGGCAATCTTGGATTCCTGACCAAGTTCATACCGATTGATAAACCGCTCGTCGCCGCAAGGCATACACGCAGTAGCGCCGGCCATGCCCTAAAGCAAATTGATCCCGCCGCCCATAGCGTTCAACGCGCCAAGAGTAGCGCCAACAATACCAGTAGCCAAACCGGCTTTTGCAACGCCGCTAGAAGTTTTGTGCTGAACATTCATAGTATGTACCTCGTTTCTTTTTTGAAAAAATAGCGGAAAAGAAAAATTAGTAGTGCAACGGAATCACCCTCTTTTATGCAGTAAAATTACTGCTTTTCCCACGCATCCGGGTAAGCATCAGGTGCCCAAACACATCCGTCCATTTTGCAGATGTATTTTTCTCCGTTGTATGTAATTTTGTCTCCTGTATTGTACGCATCTTCAGAGTTAGAAGGTTGTACAAATTCCGGCCATTCTTCTAAAGAAACAACCACAAATAATGCAGGCGTTTTGTCTGGCGTCCATTCAGCCTAAGTTGTATGCCCCTGTACAACTTTGTACAAAACGCCGTTATACTGGTATCGTTCTCCTTTTTTTACTTCTGCTCCAGCTTTCCATGCAGGAAATAATGGAATGCTTTGCAATGCAGTTTGATCATCAAGAGCAGACTATACAGCCTGCTCAATAATTGGGCGCAACTGAAGCGCAAGTTCAACAAGCGTCATTTACTCCACCCCCAACAGAATTTTTGCGGCTTTGAGTTCCTCGCCTTGATTGGCCAGTTCTTTTTCCAGCGCCGCAATGCGCTTTTCTGTTTCTCCATCTTGCTTCTGTTGTTCCAGCTCTTCTTCCGTCCATCGATGATACCACTGGCACGGCTCAAAAATGGGCTTAGGATCGACCCAATGTCGTAATCCTTTTGGGCGCTTTTCTGTCACAGTCTTTTCCATAACCTCGTAGTAGCCATCGGTGTAGCCGGTGACAATGCTTCCTTCATACACATAACCGGCTTCAAGGTCAGGATTTTCAATGGGTTCTTTTGGAAGCTCGTCATAAATAGCCAAGAAAATACAACCTCCCCGCTTTAATATACTACACGAAACGTAATCGAATTAAAATACATTCGACTTTCGTTGTTTTCCTTTCTATATGATCTATTTACTTTAAGCCTACCAGTTTTTGCATCGTATGATGCAAGGTTGATACGAATTGAAACATTGGAAAGTGTTTCGTAATCTATGCTCACGATAGAAAAATTTTCTAGCGTGAGCTTGCTATAAATATCTGGAATTTTGGCTTTTAAGTCGTAAATCGTGTACGGATCTGATTCCGTATCGTAATATACTTCAGGGTTCTTAATATCAATAACCTTGCTTTTCCGGCCTCCCACACTGGAAAAACCCATATCAAACGCCCCCCTTCATTACGCTAAAAAACACCTCTGCGTCAGCCTCCGGCTTTTCCTGCACAACGCAAGTAATCGTGTTTGCGCCAAACGTTTTCGTGCCTTTATCAACGATGTTTGCCGCTTCAAGCAATGTATCTTGCGCGTCACCTTGAATCGTATCGTCAATTCCCATTCCGGGAAGCATAACGCTGTCAGCCGTAATGTCCGGACCGTCGTTGTACTTTTCCACGGCGACTGTCTGCGTGTACGGGCCATCTCCAGTCCATCCGTCCACAAGGAAGGTAGCCATGTAAACATGAGAAGAGTACGCAAAAATGTCTTGAGACTTGTTTTGAGGGTCGTAAGTTGCTTTGCTTAAAAGCAAATTTCCCATGGCTTCAATAGCAGCGAAAATGTCTTTTCTCTTACCAGTAGGGTCATACACAGCTTGCTGCATATCGCCGCCGCCAAGATCAACAATTTTCTCATTGATGGCTTGATTGGTTTCTTCTTTTGTATATGCGCCAGTTTGTGCCGCGGTTACTTGGTGAGGGTTTTCTTTATTGTTTTTGTGGCCATTCACATACTCAACGATGGCCGACAAAACGTCCTGCAAAAAGTGCGGGATTTCAGAAGAAAGGCCATCAGGAATTTGGGTTCCAATACTTTGCGCTGCGGTATCACTCTAAAGAGCGTCCAAAAACTCGTTAAATGCAGGAACAATAACTTCCCTAGGGATTTCGTCCATAATTCTCTGCATTTCTTGTGTACTTACGCCGGGGGTATTAGGCTTTCCAATATTGCCTTTCCCTTCCAGCATTTCGTCCGTGATTTTTTCAAATGCCATGTTTTTACCCCCGGTAGTTTCCGCCCTCGACAAACTCAATCGCAATTCGCATCAATCCAAACGGCTCATTTACTTCTCCGTTTTCAATGCGGAAACGTGCTTTATCAAGACGGCGAAGCCTGATTTTTGTTTGCAAAGTTTTAGAAGTTGTATCGTTAGAATACGTAAATTTTGAATACGTAAGCTGATCGTAGCTAAAATACCGTACTCTCTTATCGTCTTTTTTTACAAAAGACCAAATCCCACGCTTTTGTGCATAAATCGAAACGCTGGTAGACGCGGAAGGCGTAAGCTGCAACGCCAAATGCCGGGATGTTTTGTTTTTATAAAACTTGTTTCCGGTAAAGTCAGGCGTTTCCCAAATTGCATGAATTGCTTCCCCGCAATCATTGTAGCTTTCAATGTCATTGGGATCATTGTAAAACTCTAAAACACGGCCGTTTTTGTCTCCAAAATATAGCCGGTTGTTCTTTGTCCACATAACATGAGCCGGAATGTTTGTGCGGTAAAAGCAAGCATATTGACGGTTTGAATACGGTTCGTTTCTAGTAGTGCCCAAATTTTGCATGCTATCCAAAATGTATGCTTTGCCATTTACGCAAAGCCAATACATGTCTTGAAACGTCACGCAGCAGGCATTTTCTAGGTTTTCTTCTTGCAAAAGCGCCCCGTTGATAAAGTAGCTTCTATCCTGACTGTATCGCTCTCCTGAAATATCTGAAGGAGTAATAGCGTAAATCCCTGACCGAGTAAGAAAAACAGGTTCAGTTCCAAGATACGCAAAGCTGTTTTTTGCAATAGCACCGGGGCCTTGCATGGTGTTTTTGATAGGAAACGCCGGTTCACTGTCTACCAAGTCGCCGGATCTTACAATGACGTTTCTGTCGGTTTCGTTTTCGTCTTTATGCGTTGCAAGGTAGTTGTTGATAATGGAGTAGCCCATGATCGCGCTTTTAGGCGTTCCCAAGACGCTATACCCCGTATCAGGGAAATAGGTTGGGTCGTTTTGGCCGGAATACCAATCATAGTTTACGAAGTCGGGATTCCCGCTCAAAAAAAGGCGATCCGCTGCACCATTGACGCCAAACAGAGTACCAATGGTACATTTGTTTATTTTATCGGCATATCCTTCTACCGTTCGTGCTGCGGTAATGCTGACATTGTCTTCTCCTTCTAATGGGCTGTTTCCGGGGGCCGTTTTAAAAGTGATAACACCAGTTTCACGATTTACGGTAAAATCAGTTCCTTCTTTTTTGTCTTCCCAGTCTCCATTACTGTTCATAATCTTGGCGGTGACTTCCGTTTCGTCCAACCCGCTAAAAGACATATGGTAATCTTTTGCAGTTCCATTTCCTGCAAAAAGTTCAGTAAACTTGGGCTGAATAAGGTTTAAGGCGTCATAGTCCGTTCCGCCGCCATTGGGATCTTTTGCAATAGTAAGTGTAGGGATTCTTCCCTCAACACTTTTTACGGTTTCGCCATCGTAAACAAGAAGCTGCTTGCCGTCAATGATATACAACGAATCTTCAAATTGCCAGCTAGAACTTCTTGCGTCATTCATGCCATCGTACAACACTTCCGGCTCGGCTTCTTTCTCTTCCGGCATTTTATACAATTTTGTTCCGGCATGAATAATACCAAAAGTATCTTGCTTCCTTGTGTGAAATCCGTTGATCGTGCCATCAAACTGCGCTTTGAGAAAATACCCCATGCACTTTCTCACTTTTCCGGGCGTATCCCGAATCATGTTAGGTGCATTGGGGCTTTTTCCCACGTCTACGTTTCCCGGCTCCTATGTGTAGTCAACGCCAAAAAATTCGTCAATTACAAGACTACTTCTTGGCGTTTGAGAAGGAATTGCAAAAGAGGCCATATTACCACCATCCCGTTGTGCTGGTAAATTTGTTTGAACCTGAAACAGGATTTACCAAAAGCGCAAGTCCGGCTTCAAATTCGTTTCTGTAATACGTTGCAGTAGAAAGATCATCGTCCTTGTACAGTTCGGATGCCATGTACAAGGGAATCAAAACGGCAGCTTCCGGCGCAATAGAAATAACCGTATCGTCAGAAGTTTCTTGCGTAATTTCAGCAGGCATAGAATCATACCAATACTCAAATTCACCGGTTGCATTTTCAGGGAATCGCAAATACCGATTTCCATACAAGGTGCACCCATAATACGGTTGTATATCGCCATCTTGCATTTGATAAACTTCCGGCTCTTTCATTCTCCAAAAATCAGAGTTTTCAGCCGTAAGATCGACAACAAGCGGCGTGCTTTCCTGCTTGGAAACCGTGTTGCTGTTTTTCAGATGAACACCTGACGTAACCAACATGCGGATGGCCTCATTCGCGGCAGCAGGCATGGAGTAAATATACTCTTTGATGCTGTCGTCGTTTTCATCGATGGTAGTACCATCAGCCGAAAACATTTTCTGAAGCGTTGTCAATTTGACTTGTCCCCACGTCATTTGCTTCACCCCCGAGAGCCGCTTTTTGTTCGTCTATTCTTTCTTTTATGGCTGCCTGAATCATTCCTGCTTGCGGGAAGTTTGTCTCTTTGAGAAGCGTCCACATCAAGTAGGCGCTGTTCAAATCATTGATAGGCCCAAAGCCTCCGGATTGATACTTTACATCTACCATATCCCACAGGCGTTCCCGGTTGCTTGCCAAATTGCTGGAAGGATCCACCTCAAACAGAAATTCATCATTCCAATACAGTTGACCGGCAGCATCCCGTTTTAAAAATGCAAACCGGTTAAAATGGCTAAATGTTTCATTTCCTTGAATGTCTTTATCAACAATCGGGTATTCTTCGTCGCTGTAAGCAAGAAGAAACTGGAACATTTTCTTGTAAAGGCGGGCATAAGCCTCGTTCTTCATTTCCCGTTTGGATTGCATACGTCCAGCAGACTGGTTTGCGCTGAACTGTTTTGCGGATCCAGATGTAGCAGAAGAATCGTATTTCCCTTGGAAAGCATCCGTAATGCCAAGCGTACTTTTTGCCCAGTTGTAGTTTGTTTCCAACTGCTGCATATCATAGCTTGTGTTTGGCTGCACGTTCAGAACATCCATAAGTGCTTTATCATTTGCATTGCGCAAACGAATCACTTTTAGTTCTTCGTCGGTAGTTTCAATAGCAACTCCTTCGGGCATGGTTACATAACTGCCGCCCTTCAAGAGTTTTTCTTCGATTTTGGTGCCAAACTTCTTTACGCTTTCCTGTTGGTCTTCAATAACATCTACATCACTAACGCCAAGGAATCTTCCTTCCATAGTAATGTTTCTGCGCAGCACAATGGGAAATCCTGTCGGCTTATACACCGGAATCAAAGTCGGCTGCAATTCCCCCGGCATCATAATTACTTCACCGGTAGAATTGTCTTTTTGAATGCTTCCATCAGGATTTTGAATAGGTTGATCCGGCCCGTATTGCATAGTCGGCAAAACTTCATTGCCAACCGTAATGCTATGAGGCAATTCCTGCATATCAACGGAACGTTCTTCAAACTGCTTGCTTCCGCATACGCAAACGTCACCTTGTTTTTCGCGGCCACATTTTTTGCAGATCGTTTCTCTACGTGCATAGTAGTCCGGCAAATCTTCCAAAACCTGATTCCCTACCCAAGAGAACATACCCACTACGCCGTTTTTTCGATAGTAAACAACGTTTTGCGTTACAAGGCCAGTAATGCTTGTTTCGGCATCGCCGCGAATTTCAGGGGTATCTTCGGTATCATCTTCAATGGTAATTCCGTATTTTTCCTGCAAATCTTCTTTGTCTTGTGCCATCAAAACAAAGATATAACGCATGTTATCTACGTCGTAAATTCCGGGCTGGGGAATGACTTGGCGCGGATGCCGTTCTGTTACGGTAATATCCCCAAGCGTGCAATGGTAACCACCAGTCGGATCCCACTCAATATGGTAAATATCTCCGCCCTGAACAGGAACTGTTCTTTCGCTTTGGTCGTTCATTGCAAGAAACCCAAGACGGCGGGCTTCGTTTCGCAAAAGTTCCTCTGCTTGCCGAGCAAGGTCTTTATCTTCAGGATGCAAAGCCGTAACACGCGGCTGCGGAATGCTTGTATCAACCTGACTTTCAATCAGCTCATACACAATATTCCGAACATTGGACGCTTTTTTTGCCGCCTTTCCATTTTTTCCGCGTATATCTTTGTCGCCAAAATAAAGACGCTCTCTATTCTCGATCTTTTCAAGCATAGAAGCATACTTGATTTTCGCATCCTCTAATTTTGTCTGCCAATAAGCAAGACGATCATTCTGCTTTTTCAAAATTACACCTCCACGGGTTCATGCGCCCGTTTCTGTGATATATGCCCCTCTTTCGAGGGGCGGGCAGTTATTTTACCGCCGTTTTGGTTCTCGTTTGCTTTTTCTTTGGAAACACCATGTGTGAACTGTAATTTCCATTCGGATATACTTTGTCCACTTGATACGTGCTTCCACCGTCAACAAACGTATCTCCAACTTTAAGACCTGCCGGGGCCATATTATGCACCAACCAAAGTGGTTCCGGTGGTTGCGCCGCCCATAATCACATGACGCCAATCGCCAAAACCAGCGCTGAAACGGCAGCGGCCAGAAGAAATCAGGTTGTGAGTGTATACGTCCACATCCTGCTTCATGGTAAGCGGAATACGGTCATAGAAAAGCGAACCGTTCAGATCTTTGTTGGCCTGAGAACTCATGATGATGTACGGCTCTTTTCCTTCGGGAACCTGCCAATGGTGATCAACAACCAGCTTCCACATGCCTTTGTTGACGTTCACATCGTTGAAGTCGCTGCCGACCTGCTGATCGCTGTTGATGATCTTCTTGCCAAGCGTAATCAAACGGTAGGCGTTGCCCGGGACAATCAGAGTGTCAAAGGTATAGCCCATTCGGTTTCCGCTGGCGTTCATGAAATTGAATCCAATATTGGCCAACCGGTTAAGCATTGCATCATCGTCGCCAAACTTGTCAGTAAACACGTTGGACTGGGTTGCAACGCCGGAAATTCCGGGGTGATCCTGTGCAAACAATGCCTTGCCGTCGCCGGTAGTTCGGTCAAAGTCAGCCTTGCCGTTGTAGGTAAACGTAGTTCCCTCTGCGGTAAGAGCTGCGGACGCAAACTCTGCACGGCTGCGCTTGTACGCACGTACGTATGCCTTGGATGCCTGAACCATCGGGTCAAAGTTGTTGTCTTCGCGCATTTCTGCGGTGCAGGTAAAGGACTTCATGAACGGGCTGTGCTCGATCAGCTTTGCGTTGACTTCCTGAAGGTTGTCTTCTACGGCTTTTCCGCCTTCCTCCACATACTTGAAGGAGCTGAAAGAGCTGAGGCCGGCGGTCTTTTCGCCAAACCGCTTGGACTTCTTCACGTTGAACAGTGCCTTCACCAAGGCGTCGTCGTTGTTTTTTTCGTTGTCCGCGTCCACCATATTCATGCGGATCATCTGCGCCCATTCGTTCCAGAAATCGTCTGCAACAGCGGCGCTCTTCTAAAAGATAACTGCCATTTTTATTTCTCCTTACAGTGTTTCGTTGTACAGTTTGGTAAGCTGTTCCATGTTTTTGTCAGGGAACTGCTCTTTCAGTCTGGAAATCCAGTTTTCAGGAATTGCCTTCTGATTTTTCGGCGTGGGATTCCCACCGTGTGCAGAAAGATGGCTTTTCCCTCGCGCAGCATTGATGGCTGCCTGCCGTCCGCTGCGTTCCGATGCAGAAACCGCAGAATCATAATGCGTGATCTTGTACGCATCCACCAAAGAAAGACCTCGCTGGCAAAGAGAAACAATCTGGTCAAAACTTTCCAGCCGGCTCAAATCATCAGCCGACTTGATACTGGGATCAATTTTGGAAAGTTCCTGAATGTCCCGGTTCATTTCTTCTGTTGCTCGCCACTCAATCGTTTGGCGGGTAATTTCATCAAGCTGTTCTTTCATGCGGGCCTTTTCCGGGTCATTCTCAATAATTTCCCGGATTGCCGCCGCCTGATCGGCACTCACGTTTTTGGTTGCCTGCTCAATAGCAGCTCTGCGGCGCACTTCCGCTTGCGCATCCAATGCATCCCAGTATTCCTTCATGGTGGTGATAGGTTTACCGGTGATCGGATTGGTTTTTCCGGCGCACCGTTTGGCAACTTCCCGGTCATAGCGTCGGGCCGCTTCTTCTTGTGCGCGAAGTCTGGCCGTTTTCCATACGTCGTTGGGAATTTCAGGCTGTTCAGGCTCCTGTTCGGCAGGGGCTTCCTCTGCAGCAGGCTGCTCCTGATTTGCTTCTTCCTGTTCAGCGGGTGTTTCTTGGGCATCATCGGTTGCAATGTTGTCCAAGTCGGTTGCAGGCGCGGCTTCTTCCTGCTGTACAACGCCGCTCATTTCTTCATCCATTGGGTTCTCCTTGCATACAACGCTTGCCAGCTATAAAAAGCCTTATTCAGACTTTTTCACTTCTTTGGTGCCCACTTCTTGGTTGTATTGCGGGCATTGCTTGTTTCGGCAAAAAAAGCGCAGCGTAATGTCTGTTGCTTTTACTCTGCACTCAATGCCGCAACTTGGGCATCTCATAAAATCCCCTCCATAAACAGTATATGATTTACGACTTTACCGCCGTATTTACTGCAAATTTTGTACGGGGCTTGGAATTGAATGTAAAAATCAATCATGCGGGATCTCCCCATTTTTCGCGCAAATAGCGTTTTCCCTCTTTGCTTGCGTTTCGGTAATCTTCCCACATGTCTGGCGTCCATTTTTTCGAGTTTTTCTTCACGGTAGGTTTTGCCGGGTTTGTCCACCATGTGCAAAAATACCGCAAAGCATCTGGCGCGTGTGTCAGACTGTGCGGAGTTTTTGAATAGATATTGGCGTCTTTTTCATCAACTTGGATTTTGTACAAGCAACGCCACAATTCCGGAACGTTCCAAAACTGCATGTAAGGCGTTCCCGTTTTGGGGTCATTGCTCAACCATCCCTTCATGGCTGCGCATCCGGCAGCAAAATCACGGGAAACCTTAACCAAGTTAACACCGTTGTCACGGAATAGGTCTGCACGACACTTTCCGCTTTCGCTGCCTCTGCTCCACAAGTCAGACGGCCCAAGATACATGTCAACGGGAATGTTTTCTTTCAAAATCCGTTCACATGCCACCGGGATATTCAAGTTGCTTTCGTTGATTTCGTGGTATGCCACACAATGATCCGTTTCGTCAATAGCCACCCAAATGGCGCTTAACATATCCAGACCATAGTCAATAGAGCAATACACCCGAACATTGCTCCCTGGGCCAATTTCAGACCGATGCTGGTCTCCTAATTCGCCGAAAAACCGACCTGCCGGCGCTTCCAGTGCCTCTTCTTCAGTAGCCGGGTATTCCTGCCTTGCCTTTGCTTCTCCCATGCTGGCGACCGTTGCAGCGTACCAAGCAGCGTCACGGCGCGGGTCGGTATTCCATGGCAAAAACAGCTTGTAGAATCCATTTCCGGGGTTTGTATAGATTTCCTCAAAGGTAGTCCCAAGTTTGATAGTGGAAAGACCAATCACGCGACCGCCAAACGGACGGTTGATAACCGGGAACGCAGATTGCCAAATTTCATCCGCATATGCCTGAAACGCCCATTCGTCAATGATGATCAAGTCAGCAGTAAACGAACGAGCGGCAGAAGGAGCAGAAGGAAACGCCTGAAACACGCTGTCGGGGCCATCAGGCCAGTGTACAGTGATTTTAAGCGTTGTTGCCTCAAACCAAGGCCCGCTCCATCCAACAGGGGGTGGAGATTCCGATATAAGTTCCGGCATGTTTCGCAGAATTACGCCCATGCGCCGCACCAGTTCTTTGGCTTCTTCCTCGCTTCGGCTCAAACCAACAACGGTACGGCCAGAAATAAGAGCAATCAACCGTGCGCCCTCGTGCAGCGCAAGCCATGTAAAACCAAGCTGCCGCGCTTTCAGAACAACAACGCGCCGTTCTGACGCAAACACGCGCAAAGCCATTCTTTGCCCGTCCCATAACGTAAAAGGCTGTATCAGCTCTTCCGCGTCGTGGTCTTCTATGTGGCCGTAATTCTCCACAAAGTACACAGGATCATCCCGGCACTTTTCTTGTTCCTTTTTCCGAAGGCTCTAAATCAGATCCGTGTACCTCACCTCCATGGCGGTGTTGGCGGGGGTCGAACCCGCAAACCTCTAACGCTTAAAGGGCGCTTAGAGACTGTCGGTTTTAGAGACCGATGCTTTCACCATTCAGCCACAACACCGTAATAACCCCGTTCCCTCCCTGCCAGTATTGCGCACATACCAGCCTTCATGTGTTAAGCGGATTCTTACACCCATATCGGCGGGTTTCATACTACCGCATGGAGCGCTGGGGTGGACCCGAACCACCGCGGCATTATCTATCGGCTGTGCACCGCCTCAAGAAATGTCTATCTTAATGTTGTCCAGCATTTTCATGCTGCGCTCTAACCAACCTGAGCTACCAGCGCATATAAAAGCCGCGGTGTTTGGTTCTTCGCCGCGTTGCCGCCCGGTGTCTGTTCCACCACTCCGTCAGTCGTTTATCGCACAATCATGCGCCTCATACTGCGTATTTTACTACTTAAAACCAGTGGTAAAACGGTGTTGCAGGATCATATTTATGTATTCCCGCGCAGTTCTACCGAGAGGCGTTACCGGCAGCACAAACGCGGAGATAAGGGGCGCAGGCAGAACTATGTAATAGAACATAACCAATCACCCCTTTATCTTAAAATCAAGCCCGGGTCGCAAGGACGGAGCGTCGGCGTCTTTGTTTGGTGAATCTCTCCCGCACACCGGGCTACCGCTTTTCCCTCATGCAGAAAAAGCTGGCATCTAAGGCCGGCATCTCAGCCGGCAGCGGAACCATATACGGGACGACGCTGGCACGCTGGTTCCATGTCCCTGAAAGGAGGCGTGCGTTTATTGCACGAGTGAATGTCAAAAAGGAATGTTGGCAAGAGCCATCCGCATTTCCAGAATGTCCAGATAATCGCGCATGACTTTTTCCTGCCGGTCAAGAAGATTTGCTTCCTTCACATCGTAAGAAGGCGCTTCACAAGGACGAGTGTTGTCGTTTGCCTTTCGGTTTACGTTGGCGGCATGAAGTCTTTCATACCGGATCTTCGTATCTTCATATTCGCGGGAAAGACGTACTTTCCAAGCGTCTTTTTCGTTCACGCACGAAAAGCAGCCCATAATGTCGCCCATAAACTGGTTGATCTGTTCATTGGTCATTGTACATTTACCTCCAAAAATTATTTTTTCTTTAGGGAACCTGTCGTTTTTGCGCCAACGTTCCCTTGTAGGGGGGATAGCTGCCGCAAGAACTCACTAGGTTTCATTTTTACGCTCTTTGCAAGCTGGTCTACAATGTCCCTAGGATATGCCACCTTGTAGCAGCCCTTGGTTTTCATCTGGTACTGTACGGCTTTCAGAATGTACGCTTGCACACTTACGCCGTCAGCCTTTGCGGCAGCACGGATTTCTTCCCCGATCTTCTTTTCTGGACGTATCGTGATTGCGTCCCGGCTCTTGTTCCATTCTGTGCTTGTCATTTGTCAAATCCCTAAAGCCAGCAAAATAAAATTGTAAACAACGGCAACCAGCGCCCAAATGTAAAATGGAATTTTTTTATCAAATAAGTCAGAGTAAACATCCAGAAAAAGAACCGGTAAGCATACAACGACCGTATCTAATATTGATTCCATAAAAATTGCGGAAATTACAGAAGCAGACAAAAAGAAAAACAAAAAGTCAACCAAAATAGTTAACACCATATCGTTTCACCCTAACACTTTGATAACCACAAAAGCAACCGTGGCGCAAGGAATCAAAACGGGAAGCATTGAAACAACCAAGCAAACAACAAAAAGCACCGCACACGCGATAACGCCAAACGCAGTAATCAAAAGGTCGGCAATCCAATCCATAGTCTTAACAAACTGCTTTATGGTAAACCACCAACCTTTCGTAGACGAATATTCGTAGACGAACCACTTCGTTGACGAAAATCTTCGTAGACGAATACGGGTTTCGTAGACGAAATTATTTCTGGGATAACTTGGGGGAAAGGATATATCGTGTACCCGGCCCGCTCGTTCGCAACCCCGGGCTACCCTGCATAGGGGGGAGGGTATACCCCCACCCTGCACCGGAAACGCCGGCAGAAAAATATACCCCCGGGGGTCCGGCTTTTACCACCAGCAGCAACATCCTATTTCGCTAAATAACTATTTTGCGAAATAACGTTTCTCGATGCATCGTTGCTTTTCTTGTGTTTGGGAATTTATCTGCAAAGATTGTACGGAATCATGTACTTTTGTGCTGTTTACTCGGCGTCAATGCCCATAACAGCGCCCAGTTTTGCAAGCAACTTGCGGTCCCCTTCGGTCATAATATCAGCGTCAAGACGTACATTTTCGCCCGGTTTGTCCCCTGCTGAATCCCGGATATACTCGGCGGCTTTGGTGTTTCCCTGCATCGCTGCGGCGGTTTGTGCACAGACTATAGCGTCGTATACAGATACCCGCTTTCCGGTCTGCTCTTGTATCTGTTCCACAAGCCGCGTTGCGTCTTCGTCTGTGAGGCTTACAGTTTCCGGCAGATTCATGGCAAGTACAGCTTGGCAAATCTCCTGAATAGTGCGGCGCTTTGCTTTCTTTTCGCTGGTTACGGTTCCGCCCTTCGACTGGATTTCCTGCTTTTTCTCTGCCGGTTGATCCCCGATGGACTTCGGCCGCAGGTTTTCCAAACTCTTGGGGTTTATCCTCTTTCCCTCTCTGCTGATGAGTTCCCCGGCCTGTGCTTTCTCAATGGCCGCCTGTACTCCCTTTTCAGCGTTGGTTAATTTCTTCTGATTGCTCACCAGCTCCACCCCCAAACACAAAAACGGCACCCACTGGGTTATCCCAGCAAGTGCCGCTTATCTTTTTGTTGCGCCCGGTTTTTCCCGCCGTGGCGCTTCTTTTTACATTTTTGACTATACTAATTATATCATTTTGTTGCTTAGTTGTCAAGAAAAAAGCCCTATTTTGTGGTTGTTTTGTCCATCTTTTCCAGAACAGCCTCCAAAATATACCCGCTTGGGCTTTTCCCCGCCTGATCGGCAGCAGATTGCAGCCCGTCCCACTTATCAAGCGGAACTCTCACAGATATAGTCTTGAATTTGGACAAATACCGGTTGTTTGTTTCATACTTCTTTTTCATGTCCACGGCTTGCACCTCCTCACAGTAAGTATACCATGCTTTGCTTGCATGTGTCATGCCAAAAAATGCACAAGCATGAATCATGTTTTTTGTGCAATCCTACAGATCGCATGAAACATTCTTGACAGTTGACATGAATCATGCGATAATGCAGACAACGAAAGCAAACAGAGACACGGAGGCAAACACCATGAAAGAGAAATACATTAGCTTTGAAGTCCGTTACCCTTCCGAAAATCCTACCGAATGAAAAAGTCAAATCCCAGTTTGAAGCACAGGAACCCGAAGAATTTAAAAATTAAAAGGAGAAACTACCATGACTAATACCGAGATCATTACTCGTTCCGCTGTTGCCGCTGGCCTCTACACCAAAGAAGAAGCCGCCGCAATCCTCAAAACTGGCGCTTGCTTGCCGCTTCACACCTACAAAGCGTGGAAATCCGCAGGCTATCAGGTAAAGCGCGGAGAGAAAGCCGTTCTTTCCGTTTTGCTCTGGAAGTTCCGGCCCGGAAAGAAGACCGGCGAAGTGGTAGAAGTTCCCGGAATGCTGAACGCAGACGGAACGCCCGCCACCGTTGAGCAGCAGGAAGCCGACAAGCAGTTTAGAACCCTTGCCTATCTGTTCAGCGCCGATCAGGTGGAGAAGATCCAGCCGGTTCACGTTAAAACCCCAGAAGAGATTAAAGCATACAACGCCAAACTGGCAGCAGAACGGAAAGCCCGCAAGGCTGCACATATTGCATCTTAACCCGCAAGGCCGACGGCATACGCCGCCGCTGGTGCAAGCCCAGCCACCCGAAAAGGTGGGCGCTCATGGGACACCAAAAAAGGAGGCCTTTATATGTTCCCTATTATTACTCCCGAAATTCAGCAAAAATTTGAGGATCGACGCCCCGAAAACGCCGTCAGAATTCCGGAAATTTGCGGATATTGTGGCCGCGCCTGCTATCAAATGGGAAAGCAGGAAGGTGCAAACCGCTCTATCTGTACGAGTTGCCCGCTTTCCTATTTTGCAATGGTTTACGCCCACTAAGGAGGTCACCACGATGGCAAGCATTAAACACGAGGAATACACCTATCAGGGCCGGCGCGTTATCCTTGACGCCGCAGAGATCTACCCCGGAAAATTTGAAACCATGATTTTTCGGTCATCTGATGGGGAAGAGATCGACAGCAAGACCACCAACAGCAAAGAGGTTGCACTTGCGGCTTTTGATACCTTCCGAAAGGCGTACCCGCCGGACGTTGAAAATCTTACCGGAAGATATGCCAAGCTGCGGGACGATTTGCGCAAGGCACTTGCGGCTGGAATCGAAGCCGAAGCAGCAGACCCGGAGGACGGCGGCACCTGTAATTTTGATAGCGCCGCTCTTTATCTTCCCCGGTGGAACGCCCGGAAGGTTGAGCAAGCAGCAAAGGAGGCCGGCACTTTTTGCAGCGACTGGATCCTGTTTGGTCAAAAACATTTTGTGTTTCCCCCCATTACCCACGCACAAGCGAACGCCCGGAGCCGCAACGCCGAAGCAGTCACCGCAGCGCTGAAAGCTATGGGATATGAGGCAATCGACTATTGCCAAATGGATTAAGGGACACTCTCGCAGGGCTGCACCCTAAAGCAGCCCAGCCCCAGCCGATAGGCCACACAACAAAAAGGAAGGTATCTACCATGTATTACACCATCAACGAAAGCATTGCCCGCACCGCACAAGAACTCAACAGTTTCAGCGACTACAAAGCCGGTAGCGCAACCGCAGAATACCGCGCCGAGGTTGACAAGGCCGCTGCACTGGTGGAGCGGAAGAAAGCCACCATCAGCCCCTTCTACCATGAAAAGCTGGACTACCTGCTCGACCGCTACGCAAAGAAGCTGGCAGAGTATTATAACGCCTACTACCGCAACGAAGCGTCCTGCCCTTCCATCCTCATTTCCGGAGGCAGTAACTTTCCAGTAAACAAAAAGCGCAAGCAAAACGCCCGCCGGGACACCTTGCAGCAGGAATACCAGAATGTACAAGGAATCTTGCACAAGATTGAAAGCATCGGCACCGGCCCGATTGACTTTGCAGATCCCCACGCCCGTGAAATGCTGCAACAGCGGGTTGACGATGCAAAAGCCAACCACAAGAGAATGAAGGATGCAAACGCATGGTACAGGAAGCTCGGAACACTTGAAGGGTGCCCCGGATTGACCGACAAGGAAAAAGCGTGGTTGACCCGCCCCGGCGTCTTTGCAGTAGGACGCGGCACCCCGTTGGAGCTGTACCGCCAGCCGTTCCCGTCCTACGAACTGCAAAACAGCAATGCCACCATAAAGCGCTATCAAGACCGGCTAGACGCTTACGAGGCGCAGCGGAACCGCAGCGCAGCGCCGACGGATTTTGAAGGAGGGCAGATCGTCCGCAATACGGAATTGAACCGCTTGCAAATTCTGTTCGATGAAAAGCCGGACGAGGAAACCCGCGCAAAGCTGAAGGCCAACGGCTTTAGATGGTCCCCCCGAAATCAGGCATGGCAACGCCAGTTGACCAGCGCAGCAGAAGCCGCCGCCCGTGCTGTTATTGGGTGACGATAATTTGACGATAAAAGAGCCTGTTTGACGATAGTTTGACGATATATTTTGAAACACATTTGAACAGATTAAAACATATAAAAGCATAAAGAAAACCGCGTAACTAAAGGATTTTCCAGTAGTTACGCGGATTTTCATGTGGTGCGGCTAACAGGACTTGAACCTGCACGTCGTGGACACTGGACC
>NZ_CALADU010000038.1 GCF_937890665.1 uncultured Subdoligranulum sp. | reverse complement strand
GGGTATCGAAATCTGACGAAGGAGGTGTTGAAACTTGAAAAGCAGCGCGAAAAAAATAGAACTGGCCTCGGTAGATGATCTGTTCTCCACAGAGGAAAGCCGAGCCGACGCCCAGCGGGAGAAGGTTCTGGAAATTCCCTTGTCGGAGCTACACCCGTTCAAGGATCATCCCTTCAAAGTCAAGGATGATGAGGCCATGATGGAAACTGCCGACAGCATCCAGCAGTACGGTGTACTGGTCCCGGCCATCGCCCGACCCGATCCAAACGGCGGCTATGAGCTGGTAGCCGGGCACCGGCGGCACAGGGCCAGCGAATTGGCAGGAAAAGACACCATGCCGGTCATTGTGCGGGACTTGGACGACGACCAGGCCACCATTATCATGGTTGACAGCAATTTACAGCGAGAAAGCCTGCTCCCCAGTGAGCGGGCTTTTGCTTATAAGATGAAGTTGGAGGCCATGAAGCACCAAGGCGCACGGGGAGATTTAAGAGCTTCATTAAAGGATTTGAATCAGACCTGGAGACCCTTGCCGCACATCCGCACCCGGAGGATGGCTTTGCCGGAATGGATGTGCGGGGCGATGTGTTGGCGGATAAGGAAAACGCCGGGGCTGCTCTGCTGGATGCCTGCAAGGAAGTCAAAAGCTCCGACCCGGCGCAGATCGGGAGCTATCGGGGCTTTGCCATATCGGTGGAATTTGAAGCGTGGAAACAGGAGTACACCCTACTGCTAAAAGGCCAGATGACCCACCGGGCGTCTTTAGGCACCGATCCGCGCGGAAATCTCACCCGCATCGACAACGCACTGGCGCAAATCCCCCAGCGTTTGGAAGCGGTCAAAAACCAACTGGAGAATCTTTACCAACAGCAGGCCGCTGCCAAGGTGGAGATAGACAAACCTTTCCCCCAGGAACAGGAGTTGCGGGAGAAATCTGCCCGGCTGACAGAACTTGACACCCTACTCAATATCGACAGCAAAGCTCCCAATCAGCAGGAAACCATTGTTGCAAAAAGTACACGCCCCTCCATCTTGGAGGGGCTTCGCCGTCCTATACCACCAAGAGCGACAGACAAAAAATCCAAATCCCGCGAGGAGGTGCGATCATTATGACGCCGGAGAAAATACTGGCGGCCCTTTACCAAAAGATGAATACTGAACAGTCCGAGTACCGCGACTGGCTGAAAAGCCAGCCGCCGGAAGAAATTCTGAACCATGCCCAGGAATACATTGCCCGCGAAAACATTCTTCTTGCGATGGAATCTCTGGAGCTACCGACTGTCCAAGCGGCGGCATTACTGTCATCGTCGTTTCCGCTGGCTGATACCTACCGGGAATTCGAGAAGCGCAGGCCCGGTTACATGGATGTGATCCAAGATAGTATTGAGGCTTGTGCCATGGCCGCTTTGGATGCCCAGCGGGAGCTGCCGCTCTACCGGCATCCTGCCGCCTATGCCCGTGAACAGGGAGAACTGGACTTGTACCGGGCGTCCCGCCGGGCTAATATTGTCTGCAAAGACGCCATCGAGTCAGCTATCTCCAACAACTACCAGAACAGCCGTCTGGGTAAAGACGCAGTGCCCCAGGTAATTGAGCAGTTCGGCTACACCCGCACACTCTATGTACTGGCAAACACGGTACAGCAAAAGAACTGGGATGGCCGGTTCAGCCCAGCCAACAAAACGTGGGCCAAAACGGTGAGCATTCCGCCCAATCCAGACAGCTTTGGCAGCGACCGTAATCTGGACTTTGTGGTGGACAGTCACCCCGGCCTGGTCGATCTGTTTTTAAGCCAGGCTCGGCAGGACTATCTGCGTCTCCAGCCGTTGACGCCAGAGGAAATCCGCGCTGAAGCTGCCCGGCTCCTGCAAGAGCTTCGCATGCCGGATACTCCCAACAGCCCCCACGGCACCCATTACATGGCCCGCGTTTCACCGGATTTTCTGGCCCGCGCAAGCAGCCAGGCCCACGACCAGCTGATGACGCTGCTGCCATTCCGCAGTCTGGCTCTCACCGGTATGAAGGACTTACCCGGTATCTATGCCACCATTCTTGCCAGCGAGGACCGCAGCAAAGAGCTGCGCCAGTACCGTTCCTCTGTCCGCCGCCAGCTGAAGCAGGAGTCATCCCCTGGTGAAAAAAGCGAGAAAAAGCCCCCCGTCCGCAGGAAAAAGGAAGCACAGCGATGAGCGCCCCCAAACGCAAACGGGAGGTACAGCTAAACTTCCGGGTTTCGCCGCAGGAACTGGAACTGATTGAACAGAAAATGGCCCGGCTTGGAACAAAAAACCGGGAAGCCTACCTACGCAAGATGGCCCTGGACGGCTATGTGGTACACTTGGAACTGCCAGAGTTAAAGGAACTTGTTTCATTGATGCGCCGGATCAGTAACAATCTGAACCAGTTGACCCGCCGTGTGCATGAAACGGGGCGTATCTATGACTCCGATTTGGAAGATATAACCCAGCGGCAAGAGGCTTTGTGGGATGAAGTGCATCAGGTATTGACCCAGCTGGCAAAGCTGTCGTAACAGGGGCACACGTCCCGGCAAAAGAGGGAGTTCGGCGCGTGCAGACTGCTACGCCGGACTTCCCTCTTTTTCTTTTTTCCGTATTGTTGTACTTCTAAGGATTGTATGCGATAATGAACCTTAAAGGGGCGGTGACTGATATTTACATCTGAAAACGTCTTAACGCTTTCTCGTAAGTATCTGCTGCGCGCCCCAATGAAGAAGTTTTCTCATGTAGGACGGTCATGCTGCGGTAATTCCCCTCTGCTGTGTGGATGCGTTACGCCAGCCTTACCGGAGTTGGCGAAAGGAGGTATTGAAATGAAAGTTGTATTCTTCATTTTGAAACTGGAATTGAAAATTCTTGTTGCGCCGGTAGTGCTGGCACTGGCTCTGTTCACTTGGGTGTGTTTTGGGTTGCTGTATGTATCCAGCTTCCTATTCGGTTTGGTCTCCACAGTAGTGGCATTACTGGGGGTTGCGGTGCTTGTGACCTACTCACCGCAAAACGGCATCATCCTTTTGGTGATTGCCTTTCTGGTCAGCCCACTGGGCCTGCCGATGGCTGCCGCATGGCTGGTGGGCAAGGTGCAGGATCTTCGGTATGCGATCCAGGACGCAGTGTATGGCTGAATCATCATAGGTAGGGTCCGTACAAAGGGAGCGGTCGTTTCCATCAAAAGCACAAACAAAATCAGGGTGTCGGAGCATACAGTCCCTCCGGCACCCTGATTTTGCTTAATTTTCTGGCGTGGCTTCTTGCACGGCCACATACTTCTGGTTGCGGCTCCTTGGCTTTTCCGGGATCGTCATTTGAAGCTGTCCACTTTCAATCAAAGGACGAAGGTAAAGATGTGTAAAATTCTTTGCGGTTTTGTATCCGCAGTGTTCCATGATTTCCGCTTTGGAGCGAGGTACTTGGCAAAAGCTCAAAATCTCAACTTGGGTGGTAACTTGGGTGGTGACTTGGGTGGTGACTTGGGTTCTGTCCTTCGGTCCGACCTTTCCTACTGCAATCGTGGCTAACGGAACTACGGTGCGGAACACGTCCCCCTCAATAAACTCCGGGGTTCCACCGGAATAGAGCTTTGTGTATTTATAAGTATTCCGCATTCCAGACCCCAGCTCGTCCGCCAAGCCGATTTCCCGGAACACTTTGGAGATGGGCGGGTTCTTGGCATACGGCTCAAAAGAGGACAAATGCAGGGCACCGTGTCCATGGGAGCGGTTAGCATTCTCCGTATAGAGCCGGTCGCGTTCAATCACAAATTTTGCCACATAGCCACTGGAATAATCCCGATGAGCCAAGCTATTGGAGCAGATTTCGCGCAGGATACGGTCTCTGGCACTGACGCTCTGGACACCCTCCTGCACAAATGGGTCACTGAGGTGCTTTTGACCAAAAGCGATCAGCCGGTCGTAAGTCTCCAGCAGATTTGTGATGATAACGTCCCGGTCATCGTAGCGGTCCAGGTTTTCCACCCGGAAGATAGCGTCCGTTTTGTGCTGCGGAAGCACAGACAGGATCGTGGAGTCCTTACCAAATAGAAGGATTGCTGCCAGGGTAATCCCCTCCAACTGTCGTTCGGGGTCTTTCAAAATCAGCCCGGCACTGCGAAGAATTTCTTCATCCGACAGGGACTTCCACGGATGATTGGCTGTGCGGCTGTCCGTCATAGCCCTGGCGCGCTCGATCAGGTCGGGGCGCAAATCGTCTATCTGGAAGCGAGTCACCTTGTTTACAAAGTAGCTGCCGCTTTTTCGGGCGTACAGCTGATACACAAGGTCGGAGTTATCGGTTATATCAATATCCGCTTCGTGGCTGCGGTCAAAAATGCGTCCGTGATGTCGGCATACCTGGCTCCCGGACGGGACCCGAATAACCAGCAGTGTACGGCCATCCACCGTACAGGTTTCCGGCTGCAAATAAAGGGGCGGATTGATTTTCTGCCCATTGTTGATGGAAGTCACAAAGTCCTTCTTCATTCGGTCCACCGCATCCGGCTGGACACCCAAAATCTCTCCGCTGTCTTTGACACCCAGCAGGATGATTCCACCGTCCCGGTTGGAAAATGAACAAACGGTATCATAAACATCTTTTGTGATCTCGCTGGTGGACTTCTTAAACTCCACCTGGATGTTTTCGCCGCCCTCGATCAGCTTGAGAAGTTCAGCTTCTGTCATAGGAGCAACAGCCCCCTTTCAATATCAGATTTGTACTGTCTTATTATACGGGATTTTTCACGCATTATCAAATCCATTTTGATGGACATATGATTTTCGAGAAATTTTCTGTACCCTAAAAATGCCAGACGGTGTCCGGCAGATTGCCATTTTGAATTCCGCCCCGTTCAACCAATCAATTCACCAAATACGGTCTGTGAAAAGGAGGGAAAAAGTCATGGCCACCACCCGCATTATGCCGCTGCACGCTGGTAAGGGTCGCACGGTCGGCAAGGCCATCAGCGACATCATCGACTATGTAAAAAATCCAGACAAGACCGACCACGGAAAACTGATTACCGGCTATGGGTGCGACAGCCGGACCGCCGACGCCGAGTTCCTGCTGGCGAAACGGCAGTACATCGCCGCCACCGGGCGAGTGCGCGGTAAAGACGATGTGATCGCTTACCACCTGCGGCAGTCCTTTGTACCGGGTGAGATCACGCCGGAAGAAGCCAACCGGCTGGGCGTGGAGTTGGCCCGGCGCTTCACCAAGGGCAGGCACGCTTTTATTGTCTGTACCCACATCGACAAGTCTCACACCCACAACCATATTATATGGAACTCCACCACACTGGAATGTGACCGCAAATTCCGCAACTTTTGGGGTAGCACCCGCGCCGTCCACCGCCTGAGCGATACCATCTGCATTGAGAATGGATACTCTATTGTAGTCTCCCCCAAGGGCTACGGTCAAAGCTACCATAAGTGGCTGGGTGATACAGCCAAGCCCTCTCACAAGGAACAGCTGCGCCAAACCATCGACCAGGTACTGGCACAGAAACCGGCCAGCCTGGAGGAACTGCTGCGCCTGCTGGAACAGGATGGCTTCACCGTTCACCGGCGTAGCAAAACCATCTCCATCGGCGCAAAGGGTTGGGGCAATAACGTCCGCTTCGACCGGCTGGGGGACGGCTACACGCTGGACGATCTGTTGGCCGTTCTCTCCGGCCAGAAGCATACACCCCGCAAGAAAAACGCCGCGCAGGTTGCCCCACCCAAGGTCAATCTGCTGGTGGACATCCAGGAAAAATTGCAGGCTGGGAAAGGTGCCGGGTATGCCCGCTGGGCCAAGGTGTTTAATCTCAAACAGATGGCGCAGACCCTCAACTACCTATCCGAACATGGGCTACTGAACTATGCCGACTTAGAAACAAAAACGGCAAAAGCAACATTCCAATATAATAGGCTGTCTGACCAAATCAAAGCCGCCGAGAAGCGCATGGCCGAGATTGCCGTACTGCGCACCCATATCGTCAACTACGCCAAGACCCGTGACACCTATGTGACCTACCGCAAGGCTGGATATTCCCGGAAATTTTACATGGAACATGGGGACGAGATTCGGCTGCACCAGGCGGCCAAGGAAGCCTTCAACGAGCTGAACGTGAAAAAGCTGCCCACAGTCAAAGAGCTTCAGACCGAGTACGCCAAGCTGTTGGCAGACAAGAAAAAGGCTTATGGCGAATACCGGCAGGCCCGCTCCGCCATGCGGGAGCTGCTGACCGTCAAGAATAATGTGGATCGGGTCCTGGCAATGGGGCCAACCGAACCGCAGGAAAAAGAAAAAGACCACGGCCAGCGGTGAGCTGGTCGCGGTCAAAAGCGTTCGTAAGAACGCGCAGCCACAGAATGAAATTCTGTGTTCAAAGGGGGCTTGGGGGACTTCCCTCAACAAGCGCGTGAGGCTATTTGGATAGCCACAGGCATTGCTTGCCAATCTTGTCCCGAATTCGGCACAACCAACCACTCGATACCGTTTCCATTACGAATATTCTTAAAAGCGCAGGCAAGCCGTATCATAAACGCAGATGCTTTTGGCAATCAGGTCCTGATCGACGATGGAGCCGGTCTTTCCACCCGTTACGCCCACACGACCGACACCGTCGTATCACCGTGACAGTCCGTGATTAGCGGGCATGTGATCGGGTATGTTGGCAGCACGGGGGATTCCACAGGAAACCAGCTACCGTTAAAATCAACTCCTTTTTTCCAAAAGTTTTAACCTATATCCAACCCCCAAAACTGTTTCTAAATTCTTTCCCATCGAATGTTTTCTACGCAGTATAGAAATATGGACGTCCACTGTCCGAGTTTTAAGATTGGTCGGTACGCCCCAAACCGCTGACAGGATATTCTCACGGGAAAGAGTTTCACCTTGGTGTTGGAATAAATAGCACAACAAGCGATACTCCATTTTTGCCAGATGGACAGGTCTTGTACGCAGAAGGACTGTGTGTGTTGCCGGAATGATCCGAATCGCACCGTAGGTGAGTACATCCGAATCACCGCACTCCTGCATCAAAATCCACTCCCTTCAATTCATAGGCATCCTGCAAGTATTCTGCCAGTGCAACAACGCCCATCAACGCAGCGGCAAGGATCAAAAAAATCATCCAGGCGTTGTTATACGGCAGATTTTCTTCGGCCGAGTACCCCTGCGTTGTTAAGAAGTTTGCTGCATGGAACAGTGGCCAGAACCCCAGCCATTCGATGCCGCCCTCCATGCCTGACAAGCTCAACAACGATGGCAGACAGTATCCGACTGCACTGACAAACAGCGCCGGGAGCAAGTTGGCAAAGAGGTGCCCCAGTGTCAAGGTGATGGCCGCCATGCACAGGCAGGCGGCGATTCTACACACAAACCAGAACAGTAGCACATCCGACAGCGTCACAAACGTAGGCAGGCTCTCAAATTCAGAAATGCTCATAGCCGGTGCCAAAAGTACCGGCAGCCCATAGTCCCGGACCACCTGGATCAGATGTGGAAGGCAACTGCCTGCCGCAATGACGAAAGCCGCCCCGCCGCTCATCAAGAGTTTGGCCCGCACGGTGCGCTTGCGGCCGCGCGGCGTCACGCAGAGAACCGTTTCCATACCGCCGCGGCGTTCCATGGCAAACAGTCCCGAAAAGCAGAGCGCACAGGCCAGTCCGGCCAGCAGCGTATCCTGTACATCGGCATCGCCGGTGAAGCCGAATAACTCCCGGTAGCCGCTTTCATACACCAGCCACGCACCGGGGTGTTCCTTCAGATAGTAGTTGATATTCTGGTTGATGATTTGCGTATATACATTGTACTTTTGCTGCAACGCACTGAACGCCAGCAGCGCATCACTGCTCAAAGTTCCCGCTGCTACCTGGCGCTGTGCTTCGAGCATCGGGGCAAATTCTTCGCCCTGCTCCACCAGCCAATCATAGCTTTCCTGGGGGAACGGCCCCGAAATACGGTTCATGTAATAGGCGTAGTAGATTTCATCCGCGCCGATGTAGCTTTCAGCCGTCACGCCCTGGTAGATGCCGAACCCGATGAAAGCCACAAGGACGACCACTGCGCCGTTGAGCAGGAACAGCTTGCGAGCTTCTTCCTTATAAATAGAGGTCGCGTGCGTTTTGTGCCGCAGTCCCAGCAGGAAGCCTCGCTTGGCGGCAGGCAGCAGTTGGGCACGGGCAAACACCCAACAAAAAGCAAAGACCAGAACCCCACCGTAAAGCACCGCCGCCGTCCACTCGACGAGCGGCAGGCCGACCGGCGAACCGAACCAGTAGAGATTTCGGTAATTGCCCAAAAGTTCGTTGGTTTGCAGAAGGCTGGCTAAATTGGCGTATTTAATCACATTCAATCGGCTGGTGGCCGGGATCGCAGCTCGGATGCCGAACATCACCAGCGGCCCGACCAGGGCGGCGGCCCATCCGGCAGCTGCACGACGGGCGGCCAGCGCCGCCAGCATGACCCACAACCCCATTACAAATGCCCCGACCCACTTGGCAAGCAAAAAGCGGAGCAGATATTCCCCAACTGTGATTTGCATCGTGCAGCGCATGAGGGCGGGCACGCTCTGGATTGTGCGGGTCAGCGGGCCAAGGCCAAACGTCGCGGCGCAGTAGGCAAGGTTGACGCCGTACAGCAGCGCCAGCACGGCCAGCAGCGACAACGCAAACGCCCCCAGTTTGGCCAGCGCCGTTTGCAGCCGCCCACCGGGCAGGGATCGCACCAACGATAAAAGCCCACTGTCTCGCTCCTGCCGCACAAGCAGAAGCGCCAACACCAGCATCGACGCCAGCAAAATCAAATCGGTGAAAGCGTAGGAAATCGCAGTATACAGCCCCTTTTGCGGGTAATAATCAATGGCCGTTTCGCCCAAACCGGCATACACGGCCGCCGTAACTTCAATGTTTTTTAGGTCGTACCCGGTTTCGTCGTTTTGGAAAATGGAGATGCCCGCCAGTTGATTTGCTTTGGTCTGTACGCTGTCCAGAAAATCGGTGTACCCGGCCACCGTGTCATACTCGTTGACCAGTTGGGTAAACAGGCGGTATTCCATGGTCAAGCTGTCAGTGTAGAGGGTGTAGCTCTTGTCGCGGTACATCTGCTCATACTGGTCGAACAAATCAGCGTTTTCCTCCCGGTAATTTTGCAAAATGACGCTATTGCCATACGCTAAATCCCGGAAATAGTTTTCCAATCGCAACAAAGATTCAGTCTCGTTCAGTTTGCTGTGCAAAAAGTCGCCCTTGGCGGTCATGTCTGACCCCAAGGCAGCCAAATCAGCCCCCACGGCGCGGTAGGACGCGGCGGGGGGCTGGTTGGCGGTGGGACGAGTGCCCATCCAGAGTAATAGCAGGTTGGCGGCCACTAACACGGCCAGCAGCATAGGGAACACACGGTTGCCCCATACCTTGCGCAGTTCAGCGGTGAGTAGGCTCATTTCCCGTCCCCCTCCCCAAATACTGCGAGGTACACTTCTTCCAAACCCTGGCCGGGGGCGTATTTTTCGATGAGTTCCGGCACCGGGGCAGCGTCCACGATCTTTCCGGCGCGCAGCAGGATCACCTCGGTGGCAACGGTCTCCACGTCCGATACCACGTGGGTGGCGACCAGGATGATGCGGTCGGCAGCCATCTCGGCCAGCAGTTCACGCAGGCGGACACGCTCTTTGGGATCAAGACCGGCAGTAGGCTCGTCCAGAATCAGCAGCTTGGGATCGCCCAGCAGGGCAGATGCCAGCAGCAACCGTTGCTTCATACCGCCAGAGTAGGCGGACAGGCGCTTGTCCAGCTCGGCCGAAAGGTTGACCGCCGCGGCCACCCGGTCGACCTCGGCCGGGACGGCCTTGCGCGGTAACTCTTTGAGCGCGGCCATATACGCCAAAAAGCGGCGGCCGGTGTAGCTGTCATACAGCCCTTGTTGCTGGGGCATATAGCCGAGAATGCGGCGGAAGGCGATGCCTCTCGCTGGGGTGCCGCACCAGAGCACCTCGCCCGAATCCGCAGCCAGTGTGCCGGTGATGATGTTGATGAGGGTGCTTTTGCCTGCGCCGTTGGGGCCTAAAAGGCCATACAGGCCTGGACCAAGGGTGAGGGAGATGCTAGATAGGGCCTTTTTAGGCTTATCAGAGGGTTTTGATATAGAAGTTGAATAGGTTTTTTGTAGGCTATCCAAAATAATGCGGGGGCGGAGGTTTGGGGACATCTGTGGATAACACCCTCTTTTCTAATTATAACTGATAAATTAGAGAAGCATAATTTATATCGTTGTTCATAGAGAGAGCCCGATTCGAATAAGTTTACTTATATACATTTTCTTCAATAGGAATATAGTTGGGAAGATTGTTCCAATAATCAGATTTTTCCATTAAGCGAATATCTGGGAGAATCATATCTGTTATGATTTCTTGACCGTTAGGTGCGTAGTCCGTTACCGGATATTCTTTTAGACCTATTTGCACAAGAAAAACTTGGGCTCCCTCGGCCAAGATTTCTACGTCTCTTTCGTTAGCTGATAGCGTTAGTTCATTAAATTTATTTGTTTGCAAATCATATGCCATACGAATGCTATCATTGGTATTATTGGGATTTGGAGCTGTTACTAGGATGTGGTTATCATATGTATCAGAAAGTAATGTCAAATCTGTATAGGTTACTCCATTCGATCCTTTAACAGCACCAGAGTATATACACTTTTCAGAATTGTTTTCGAAGTCCCATTGATAAATGCCCTGCCTTTGATTGTCCCAATAGTACATAGTACCGTTATCGAAAGTTTCGCTACGTTCATCTTGTTTCCATTTACAAATAGTTTGTTGTTGACCGTCTTGAGAAAGCAAACTAACTTCGTGAATCTGTTGCTTGTAAGCGTTAACTACATCAGCGGCAGATGAAATATCAGTAAAATTCACAGGGTTTAAAATGCTTTTTAGTATGATTTTGTCTTTGTACGTTCCTACGATAAAATGTCGCGAGTCTTGTGATAGTTGACAAACTTCCTCTCGCTCGCCAGTACTAATATTCAGACTTGTCAATATCATCGGAGTAGTGCTGCCGTCTTCGTTTATAAAATATTCGAGATAGTATATATTTTTTGAATCAGAAACGATGCATCCGTCAGCAATTGTCTCGTTCGATGCTAATTGTGTCAAAACTTGGCGGTTAGAACCATTAAGATCATAACGAGCTATATACCCCTTCGCGTCTTCAGAACTATCGTTCGGAAATGCGGGTGTATTCAATTTGAACAAGATTAGATTTTCATTGGTTAGTGCAAAGTAGCATCCGCCTACAGTACTTGGTAACCAGCTGGTATCCGTACTGTCAGTATGAGTGCCAGTTATTTGATTGGATAAGTAAATTCGGTTCTTAGTGGCATAATCCGTGTAGATAATATTTCCATCTCCAGTTGGTCGGTAAAATACTTCATAGCACCCTTGATCGTTCCCTATCATACCCGATGCAATTATTCCATTTTGGGAAGATATAACTTCCATATACGAGTCCGGCTTATCATCATCCGAAATACTGGGGGCGTCATATGAAGAAGCCTCGTAATCAGAATTCTGGGTTTCGCTTTGATTCTTAGCGTTTTGTCCACATGAAGAAAGGAAAATGGCAACACAGAGACATGCCGCTAATGTCCTGCAAAATCTATTCAGCATAGTTATAATCACTCCTTAGAGAAAATCCGACCCACCTAACAATCTTTCATCCAACTCAAAGGAATATTCCATAAAAAAGCAGCCAGCCGCAGTCATCAAACTATCTGGCTGCGGCTGGCGAAATATATTACGAGTTGTGTTCCCAACTGGTAGGATTGCCAGTCCAACGGCAAATTCGACCAAAGGTATCAGAAGGGTTCGTGTGCTCATTTGTTATCGTGACGCCATACCCTTGGTAGGTACCCGATTGATTGGCGAGAATCAGTGTTTCGACCCTTAATGCACAGTCATTATACGTGTTCCCAATGAAGGCGATTACATTTACTTCAGGCTGAGAACCTGAGCGGTAGATGTTTAATGCCAAATCACGACGCTGGTTAGTTGTAACGACCCAATGGCCAGAAGTTGTGTACGCCACATCCCATGCTTGGGTAATGTCTCCGGTCTGTTTCCAAGTTGTTACTCTTGTTCCGGACACAGGATTGCTTCCCCATTGATTTAGATAATAAAGGCCATTATGGAAATAATGACCGTGGGCAGTGTCTCGCGGTATGATATCATCGTCAGTCATTATTCCCCCGGGGGCAGCGAATGCCGGCACAGCCATAGCGACAGCCATCATCAGGGCCAAACAGGTGGTCAAAATCTTTTTGTTCAGAGCTTTCATCACGTAAATCCTCCTTTTCATGAGATTTTGTGATGTGGGTTGGTTTCGGAGCGGATGCCATCACCTGCGCGCCGATGATGACAATTACAAGCCGTGGTCAGTTCCCAGGTTCGCTGACCCTTCCCTGTATGCGTACTATAGCATATTGTACACAAAATTTCCACAAAAACGTCACAAAAGCAAAAAATATAGCACGAATGCAAAAACTCCCAGCTGCGGATGATGAATCCACAGCTGGGAGAGTGACGGTTTTAATTATCTATATCCGGCCAGTCAGCAGTAAAAATAAACCGGCCATCCTTGAATGAGAAGGTGTATTCAGCGTGATATTTGTCCAGAATGTCCTCTATGTTGCGCAAACCGTAGCCGTGCAGCAGCGGTTCCGGCTTGGTCGTGGCAATCTGCCCGCCTACGATCTGGACCGGGCGGCTCGGATTGATGATGGAAATGGATAATAGTCCTTGCCCATACAGGAGTTGGACGCTGACCCAACGCTCGGTTTCCGGCATCTGGCTACAGGCTTCCATAGCGTTGTCAAGCAAATTGGCAAGCACAATGGTCACATCGACCCGCGGTAGTTTCAGCATCGAGAGATCATTTACGCGAAACCGCATGTCGATTTTCTTTTTCTGTCCCGCATAGCCTTTCTGGTTCAGAACGGCATCAATGGCGGCGTTGTGCGTGTTGATCAACAGGATGCGTTCGCTTTGCCGGTCTTTCATTTCCGATAAAAACGCCTTTGCATCTTCCAAGTTTCCCTGTTCCAAAAGTCCCGACAGCGTGGAAAGCTGCGCACGGTAATCATGGGTCATTTTCCGTTGCCCTGCGTATGCCTGACTCAAAGCCTGTATATTTTCGTCCTGCACGTGGGCACGTTCCGCAGCGGCCACCAGTTTTTCCCGGTTTACGGCGCTCTGCTCCAGGTGATCGAGCAGAAGAAGGGCCACCACATCCACCACGTCGAGGATCAGCAGGCAAATCTGCCATATTTCCTGTTCATTTGGAAATGTGTAAATCTGCCAAATGATAAGTAGCGTACTCAGAGGGAAAACAACGGACAACGGTACCCAGGCGCGGGCCTGTTTGCCAACGGATAACGGAGGATGGTATTTTCGAATGATCAGTGCAAGGGCAAAAAACGCAAGTGCTCGAAAGATGAGCACCGCTGAATAAAGCGGTATATTCCAGATGTATTCCTCGTGTGTCAAGTGTAAAAGCAACATACAGATGCTATTTGTCCAATAGGAGGCAGAATACAAGACTGCATAGGTCGTTACTATAACAAACAAGCAACGATCCCAGCGGCCTTGGTATAGGATGATACATAAAACATAATATAGCGCCACCTCAAACAAAATTTTGAGTGTATATCCATGGCCACTACCAACAAATATTGAAAATACAGAACCAACCAAAAATCCTACAGCGACAATAAGCCAGTAGAGATTCCCTCGATTTTTACGGGGAAAGAAAGAATCACACAGGACAATCTGGACGCCTAAAGAAACTATATTACCAACCAGGCTGAGTACATTTCCCCAAAATTCTACCATATCTGCTGCGTCTTCCAATCGACAAATTTCTGCTGATTCTCACGGTAATTGCGGGCGCTTGCCTTCAAACTTTTTCCCGTGGTCAAAACAGCGCCGGTGCTTTGCAGAGATTGCAGATACGCCATGTTGACCAAGAACCGCTTATGGATGCGCAGGAACCCCTGCGGAAACAGTAGCTCTTCCAGTTGGGCCATTGTCAGCCGCGTATATAGTTCTTCTTTCGACCAGCCGATCATATGCAGGCACTGTTCGTGTCCCTGACTTTCCACATAGGCAATGGCCTGTACGGGAACCGGCATACTCTCGCCCTCGCAAAAGATCTCGACTTTTCGTTGCCGGGTGCGGCATACGGCAAGCGCATCCGAAAAATAACCGGGCAGCTTTCGGTCCAGTTCTGATTTGGGCAGATAGCGGAAGGCATCCACTTCGTAACCCTCCGGGGCGTACTCACTGAAATTAGTCACCAAAATCAAGACCGCCTCGGCGTTGTGTTTCCGCATAATCCGGGCCAGTTCAATGCCGTTTTTATTTCCCAAATCAATATCCAGAAAAAGAATATCGAATTTTGTCAGTGCCCCGGCGCTCATGGCGTTTACATCCGTCAGGCACTGCACATTCATAGACTTGGGCGAATAGACTGACAAAGCCAGTATTTTTTTCGCCATGCCCTGTGCGAAAGCAGCGTCATCATCACAAATCAAAATGTGTACCATACTTCCCCCTATGGTGGCATACTTCCCGGCAGTAAGATGTTTCTGTGTTTTCAAAATAGTGAATCCTCCGCGATTTGTCAATATTGAGCAGTATATTTTCTTACTTATACCACAAACATGGAATTATTACAAGAATATACCACAAATCGTTACCTTCCAAATTGTACACTATAGAAGTGCATAAGGAGGGGAAGCCATATGGTATATGAATTTGGCGCGCGCCTGTTACAACTGCGGAAAGCGAAAAACCTGACGCAGCAGGCCCTGGTCGACCGAGCCAAAGCCCTTGACCCTGACCTGCACTTATCGGATTCAGCCCTTGGCAAATATGAAGGCGATCATTCTGTGCCACGGCTGGCAGAAGCCGCGGCGCTTGCCGAAGTGTTGGGCGTTTCATTGGACTTTTTGACGAGCGGCGAAACCAGCCGGACCCTGCCGTTGAAAGGGCTGAATGAAACACAGATCCAATTGTTGCTGGAGCTGGTCCAGTCTTTCCGCCAGCAGAACGCATCCGCCTCCAACGATACACAGCAAACAAAGCCGACTCCCGAGCAAGCTGCCCTTATCGCACGGCTGATTCAGGAAATCTTACATTGATTTTTGCGTTCGTGCTGTATTTTTTGCATTCGTGCCGTTTTCTTGGCGATTTTCTTCCAGAATTGATAAAATAGCTGCATCAGGAGATGATCCCAATGGAGACTTTGGCAAAAAGCGTGACACGCTTTTTTCTGCAAAAGCATTACATTGAACCCGCCCAAGCCGAATGGTTTCAATACGGCCTTGCCCGCCGGATGATAGGTTCCCTTACCTTTCTTTTGCTCCTCCCTGTCGGAGCCATGCTCGTCGGCTGGATCGGCTCTTTCCTCTACCTGTACACCTTCCGCTTTCTGCGAACACGAACCGGCGGCTACCATGCGAAAACACCACACGGCTGCCTGTTGACCTCGCTTGGTACCATGATTGCGGCGCTAATTCTGGCAAAAAATCTTCATTCGCCGTTTCTCATAGGCGCCGTTTTATTTGCCGCGACCCTATGCATTTTTGCACTGGCGCCCGCCAATAACGCTTCCCTCCATCTGACAGCCAATGAAATCGCCGCCATTCGCCCAAGAGTCCGGCTTCGCCTTGCCGGTACTGCCCTCATGGGGGGCCTGCTGTTATACATCTGTGCGCCACTGGCAAGTTGTATGGCGGTCTCGCTGTTGGCGGTCGCTGTCATGCTCGTATTGGCAAATTCAGGGCTTGGCGCGCAGTAATGCGCTTTGTAAATATTTGATTATTTAGGAGGGAAACTGCCATGAAAACGAAAGAGCCCTTTGCACAAAAGCTGGTCCACAAGGCGGCGCAGGGAATTGTTCGCCGGGAACTCTATGGCTGGCCGCCGGATACTTTTTGGGGTACTTACCAGCCCCACCGGCCTGAGAAGCCCCTGCCGCCTCAGCCGCAGGACAAAAAGTAAGCAACTACGTGATCTTCAATAACCCCCTCGCGTCCGCCGTATCCAGTATGCGGCGGGCGCTCTTTTTATATTATATCGCCTTTTTGCCCGTTTCCTATATGTTCGCATCCGCGGGCCGCCGTTCTGATTTTTGTCTTTTCCAACGACAAAACCAGACGGAGGTACAGTCCATGAAAACTATTGACCTTGAAAAATATTATACCCATCCCCTCTCTGACGGAGAGAATACCTTTGTAGAAGTATCCGACGAAGTGTGGTCGGTGTTCCGGGCAAGCCAGCGGGCGGAGGCCGCCCACGAACGTCGAAAATTCCGGCACAAGGCTCATTACTCGTTAGACCGGGAGGACGGCATCGAAAATGATGTTCTCGCTCAGCCACCCACTCCAGGAGAAATTCTGGAGCAGGATGAAATGCGGAAAAGGCTGCACACCGCACTGACGCAGCTGCCCACTATCCAGGCCCGGCGCATTTATGCCCGGTTCTATCTGGATATGTCTGTGGCCGAGATTGCCCAAATTGAGGGCGTCGACCGGCGCCGTGTGTGGGACAGCATTCAGTGTGGGTTGAAGAAACTGGCGCAACTGTTGGACGCGGGCAAATAAAATGAATGCCGTATAGCCGAAAAAGCAGCCGGTTGAAGTCACCGCCTTATTGTGTGATTATTTCACAAGTCTGCATTTATAGAGGGGACAAACCGTCTGTTTTTGTCATGGTTGTTAAGAAAGGTTTTTCTTTCGCTGATCTTTGGCAACTGAATACACGGCAGAACAGGTACATATCCCACGCGGGAGCGAACGAGAAACGACGCCATGATGCTAGTAACCAAGAGGTGAAAAAGGTTGCCAGCGGAGCGCCCACCGTATTCTCAGGCACAGTTGTGGCATACAGTGCGCGATGATCGCGCGGGTGGATAATGATACTTCTTCACAGCCCCTCCAAGACTTGAGGGGAACCCTGTGGCGCACGCTACGAACGACGCTACGGAGTTATGACGGCCGCGCCAGCGGCGGCCTGTTCTGTCCCCATCGTCAGGGGCGCGTGGCAAATATGACGTTAATATAGAAAACAAAATATATAGCCGCACCAATGGACTTATGCGAATGCGCAAGGCAAGGCATCATTGGTGCGGCTATTTCTGTTATGACATTCTCCAACCGAGGAGGTCTTCAATATGAGTGTGTCATTATCACAAAAAGATGTTTATGCACTGATTTTCAAAGAGTATCCCGACGTGGTGAATGTCAGTCAAATGAGCCAAATGTTAGGGATCAGTGAGAAGTCTGCTTACCATCTGCTGCAAAAGAACCATATCAAGCATTTCAGGGTGGGCCGAATTTACAAAATCCCTAAATTGTATATTTTCAACTATTTGAATGTGATTGGACAAAGTTAGTCCTTATCCTTGTGATTATCCTTCATCGGATGCTAAGATATGAGTGTCAACAGCGGGTGAATACAGCTACTACAGAAGGAGGTAAAAATGGTAGCAGGACACCTGAGAGAACAAAACGGATACTATCAAATGATTCTAAGCTGGAAGGGCAAGGATGGTAAGCGAAGGGGAAAGTCCATCAGTACCGGACTGCTTATCAAGGGAAATAAGAAACGAGCAGAAGCGTTGTTGCTAAAAACACGCAAAGAATTTGCCCCTGAGAATCAGATGGAAAACGCCGATATGCTTTTTTCAGACTTTTTGGTGAAGTGGTTAAAAGACCGTGCTTCCACATTGGATAGCAATACCTATGCCGAATATGCCTATGAAATAAAGAAAACCATTATTCCCTATTTTCAAAAGCACCCGGTATGTTTGTTAAAGCTAACGACGAAAGAACTTGAAGCCTTTTTCCATTCTGAAAATCAACAGAACGGCGCGGCAACAAACGACCTACTCCTGTATCATGAAATCATTGTCGCAGTGTTCCAGTATGCGGTAGAGCTGCAATGGATTGAAGAAAACTGTGCGCTACAGGTCAATCCTTGTGCCGATGAAGTACCGATCCTTTTTACGGATTTTTTATTGGAATGGCTGGAAATGATGAAAAGCTGTGTTGAATTAACAACTTATTCGTCCTATTCCAATGCCATTAAGAGAAGCATCGTCCCCTATTTCAGAGATAAAATGCTTACCCTGCAGGAACTGGAGAGACACCCAAAACACATCCAGGATTACTACCAGTTTGAACTCAATAGAGGACTCACGGCCAATACCGTCATCCATCGCCATGCCAATATCCGCAAATGTCTGCAATATGCCTTTCAAATCGGACTTATCAAATCAAACCCTGCCGACCGTGTGGAAAGACCCCGAAAGAAAAAATATGTTGCAACGATTTACAACGACCAAGAACTTGAAACGCTATTCAAAGCCGTAAAAGGTGACCCCCTTGAGCTAGGTGTTATCCTTGCTGCTTTTTACGGTCTGAGGCGAAGCGAGGCCGTTGGGCTAAAGTGGGATGCCATTGATTTTGAAAAAAAGACAATCCGAATTAAGCACGTAGTTACACAAGTCAATCTGGATGGCAAAAACATCACCATACAAAAAGATCGAGCGAAAACAAAGTCCAGTTATCGGACCTTGCCTTTGGTTCGCCCCTTTGAAGAACTGCTGCGGCGCTTAAAGCAAGAGCAGCTGCTCAATCAAAAAGTATGCGGTGCAGCCTACTGCAAAAAATATTTGGATTACATCTATGTAAATGCAGTAGGCGAACTTATCAAGCCAAACTTCATCACGCAGCATTTCGAGATTGTACTGAAAAACCACGGACTGAAAAAAATCCGCTTCCATGATCTCCGCCATAGCTGTGCCAGCCTTCTTTATGCCAACGGTGTCAGCTTGAAAGAAATTCAAGAGTGGCTGGGACATAGCGACATCGGAACGACATCAAATATTTACACTCATCTTGATTACAACAGCAAAGTCTCGTCGGCAAATGCGATCCTTGAATTTTACCCAGAAAACGCCAGCGTGCAAATTGTTGGGCAATAAAAAAGCCCTAAACTCCAAGAGTTTAGGGCAAAGGACTGGTGCCGGTGGCCGGACTTGAACCGGCACGGATTTCTCCGCGTGATTTTGAGTCACGTGCGTCTGCCTATTCCGCCACACCGGCATTTCTATTTTAATTCCCTATCCCGTATAATCCCAATTTCGAAGGGATGTGCAGGAGGGATATTAAAACCAAATGCACTTGCAAAGTTTTGAAAGTCCCGATTTGCCAAGGTTTTTGCAATGGCATCCAATATTCCACGCAGTAGATTTTGAGTCCGTCTCGTCTGCCAATTCCAACACACCGGCAAGGGACGTTGCTATTATAAACGCTTTGGAGCAGAAAGTCAACCCCGCCCCCTTGCAAAGATACGCTTCCTTTGTTATAATAGCCCCTTGTTGAGCAACTTAGGATTTTAGGCTCCGCCGTGCCCGGCACGGCGACAAACCGGCGTGGGGCTGGCGGTCCCGCGCGCGGTCAAAATCTATCCCGCCGGAGTATTGTATGTTTTCTGTTACTGTGTTCGTTGCGGCCCTGGCGGCCGTCGCCGTCGCTTTTGTGGCGCTGCGCCTGCTCCCGCAGGGCAGCGGGCGCGCCCCCGTGCAGGGGCTGGTGCGCTGCGCCGCGATCGCGGCCGTCTATGTGGTGCTGTGCCTGGTGCTGGCGCCCTTCAGCTACGGCGCCGTGCAGGTGCGCGTGGCCGAAGCCCTCTGCCTGCTGCCCGTCTTTGGGGCGGAGTACATCGTGGGCGTGACGCTGGGCTGCTTCCTGGCCAACCTGTTCGGCTCCACGATCCTGGACGTGATCTTCGGCACGCTGGCGACCCTGCTGGCCTGCCTGGTCACCTACCGGCTGCGCAATGTGCGCATCAAGGGGTTGGCGATCCCGGCTTCGCTGCCGCCGGTGCTTTTTAACGCCGTCATCGTGGGCATCGAGATTACGGTATTCTTCACCGACTTTACCGCCATGAGCGCCCCGGTCTGGCTGCTGTGCCTGACCAACGGCATCAGCGTGGGCATCGGGGAGATCATCAGCTGCACGGTGCTGGGTGTGGCACTGGTCCGGCTGATCGAATCCAACGCCGCGCTTCGGCGGATCTTCACCCAAAAGTAAGCGATAACGAGGTAATCCTATGCGCCCGAAACTGATTTTGTGGGACTGGAACGGTACCCTGCTGGACGATGTCGAACTGTGCGTGGACGCGCTCAACCGTCTGCTGGCGCGGTTCGGCTACCCGCAGCGGTACACCCGCGAACAGTACCGGGCGATTTTTGGTTTCCCGGTGCAGGACTATTACGCCCGCGCCGGGTTTGATTTTTCCCGCCACAGTTTTGACAAACTGGCCCGCTGCTTCATGGACGATTACATCCCCGCCAGCGCCGCCTGCCCGCTGCTGGATGGCGCGCGGGAGGCGCTGGACGCCTTTGCAGCCGCCGGGCTGCGGCAGGTGATCCTTTCCGCCAGTCCCGTCGGTACGCTGCGCACCCAGGCAGAACAGCGGGGCGTGGACGGGTACTTTGACGAACTGCTGGGCCTGGGCGACATCTATGCCAAAAGCAAGGTGGAACTGGGCCTGCAATATTTGCAGAGGGCGGGCTTTGATCCGCGCCGCGCCGTCATGATCGGGGACACGACCCACGACTGTGAGGTGGCGCGGGCGCTGGGCGTGCGCTGCGTGCTGCAAAGCGGCGGCCACCAGCCGCCGGAAGTGCTGCGCCGCGCCGGGGCCCCCGTGGCCGCCGGTCTGCGGCAAGCCGTACAAATGATCCTGGAGGATGAGAAAAACGATGCCTGACCGTGTAAAAGGCGCCTGCCTGACGATGGGCGGCGCGGCCTGCTGGGGGATCTCCGGCTGTATGGGGCAGTACCTGTTCACCCGCGAACAGATGGACTCCGCCTGGCTGGTGCCCATCCGCCTGCTGCTGGCGGGGCTGCTGCTGTGCGGCTACTACTTTTTCAAGGACCGCCGCCAGCTCTTTGCCCCGTGGAATTTCAAGGCCGACCCCCGCAACGCCATCGACCTGCTGATCTACGGGCTGGCGGGCGTGAGTTGCTGCCAGTTTTTGTACTTCCTGACGATCCAGCTATCCACCGCAGGCATCGCCACGATCCTGCAAAATCTTTCCCCCATGCTGATCCTGCTGGTGCTCTGCCTGCGGCAGCACCGCGCGCCCCGGCCGTTTGAACTGTGCAGCATCCTGCTGGCGCTGGCGGGCGTTTTTCTGCTGACTACCCACGGCAGCCTGACCAGCCTTGCCATCCGTCCCCTTGCGCTGTTCACCGGCGTGATCTGCGCCGGTACCGTAGTGATCTACACCATGTGGCCCAAGCGCCTGCAGGCGCAGTACCCCACCCCCATGCTGCAGGGCTGGGCCTTCCTGCTGGGCGGGGTGGCGTTCAGCCTGCTGTTCCGCCCCTGGAACATGGGCTACCGCCCCAGCGCCATGGGGCTGCTGGGCATCGCCGTGGTGGTCGTGGTGGGCAACGTGCTGGCTTTCAGCCTGTATATGTCCGGCGTGGTGCTGATCGGCCCGCAGCGCGCCAGCCTGTACAGCTTTGCCGAGCCGGTCACGGCCGCCATCCTCAGCACGCTGGTGCTGGGGTCCCCCTTTACCTTGTGGGACGCCCTGGGCTTTTGCTGCATCTTTGTGATGCTGGCGCTGCTGAGCATGCCCACGCGCCGCGCCGTCCCGGCCGAATAGGCAAAATAATCAAAATAATTTTGAAAAACACCCGCACAGGTTTGACAGCATCCCCTGTGCGGGTGTATTATAGTA
>NZ_CALADU010000037.1 GCF_937890665.1 uncultured Subdoligranulum sp. | reverse complement strand
CGGCCGGGGCCGGCGGTGTACAAGGTTTCCAACCGGCCAAAGGCATACCCTTTCATAGGTTTAACGATGCGTACATCGACTTCGTCCCCCGGCGCAGTCCCGGGAACAAAGACCGCTTGTCCATCAGAATGTGCCACGCCGTTTCCGTCGCTGGAAAGAGACTCTATGGTTAGACGAAGAATTTGATTTTTGATAAATGGCATAATACTCCTTATTTATCGGCAGGTTTGTTTTGGTCTTTCTCCAAGGTGGTCAGATACTTGCTGGGGGGGACACCTTTGACTTTCTTGAATACGCGGGAAAAGTAGAACTGGTCAAAGAATCCCACCGAGACTGCGATCTCGGCAATCGAGAGGTTGGAGTTTTTTAGGAGGCTGCACGCCTCGCTGATGCGATAGTTGGTCAGATAGTCGATGGGACTTTGTCCCACATTGGCCATAAACACCCGGTAGAGGTGACTGCGGCTGACGCCGACCGCCTTGGCGATGTCGTCCACTGAGATGTCGTGGGAATAGTTGAACTGGATATATTTGATGGCCGACAATACATACTGGCTGCTGGAGGAACCCATATTGGGCATGGCGTCCCGGGCTTCTTTCATAAGATGTGCCATGAAAATGTACAGATAGCCGGTCATCAGGGCTTCACACTGGGGCTCCGGTCCGCGGGAAAGGTAGATATTATACAAGGCTTCCCGCACAGCCTGCGGATCTTTGCAGTGGTGGACCGGGTGCAGATCGTTGAAGGGCGTCTGCTGCACCAGTTTGTTGGCACATGCGCCGTTGAATCCCACCCAATAGTATTCCCACGGGTCGGTTTCGTCTGCGGCATAGGTGATCAGTTGGTTGGGCTTCGCCAAAAACAGATCGCCTTCCTGCAAGGTGTGGGAAACCCCACCGACCTGATAGACCCCTTTGCCGGCCACCACGAGATGGATCAGGTAATGATCCCGTACGCCGGGGCCCCAAGTGTGGCCCGGTTCGCAATATTCGTGCCCACAGTTGAAGATGGACAATTCGACATTGTCGGTATAGTTTTGTTTATAGGATTGTTTGGTTAGGCTTGTCATGCATACACACCTCGTTTGCCGTTGGGCCAGAAAACAACTTTATCATTGTTATTATTATACCAAAGCATTCATCAAAAGTCCATAAAAGAGCAGTAAAAAAATGTTTACTTCCCCGTAGAATTTGTTATACTGGGTACAAGAGCAATGCAAACAGCCGGCCGTTTGGCTGTTTGCCTAAAATAGTGTGGCTCTTTTTGTGCATGATAGCAAAAAGGGCCCACGCAACAGGAAAGGCGAGTGGAACTATGGCCAATACCATTGAATTGAAGCAGCAAATTGCGCAGGGTTTGTATGACGGTGCCTTCACCAAACTGTACGGTGAGGACGAGAAAATTGTTGCAGCCCAGCGTGCGCGGTACACGCAGCTGATCGACCGCTTTGCCGCGGAATTTGGTGCTGACCGCACGGTGCGGCTCTATTCTGCCCCCGGTCGTACTGAGATTGGCGGCAACCATACCGACCACAACAATGGTGTTGTGCTGGCAGGTTCGGTCAACCTCGATATTGTGGCGGTGGTTTCCCCCAACAACGACAATATTGTTCGGGTAAAATCTCATGGATTCGAAAAGATCGACGATGTGGACCTGAGCATCCGTACCCCCCAGCCGCGGGAAACCGAGCATTCCGCCGCGTTGATCCGTGGCGTGGCAGTGGGCATCTTGAATGATGGCGGCAAGGTGGGCGGTTTTGATGCCTACACCACCAGTGATGTGCTGCGTGGGTCCGGACTGTCCAGCTCGGCGGCCTTCGAGGTCTGCATCGGCGCAATCTTCCGCGGCGAGTACAATGACAATGACATGGAGAAATTCAGTCAGGTTCGTATCGCTCAAATTGGCCAGTATTCCGAGAATGTTTTCTTTGGCAAACCCTGTGGGTTGATGGACCAGACTGCCTGTGCTGTGGGTGGCGTGATCACCATCGATTTCAAGGACCCGGAGCATCCGGTGGTGGGCCAGACGGAGATCGATTTGGCCAAGCATGGTTTTGTCATGTGCATCAGCGACACCAAGGGCAGCCATGCGGACCTGACCGATGATTATGCAGCAATCCGCCGTGAGATGGAGAGCGTGGCTGCACAGTTCGGCAAAAAGGTCCTGCGCGATGTGCCGGAAGAGGACTTCTATGCAGCTATTCCGAAACTGCGCAAAGTGTTGGGTGACCGTGCGGTGGTGCGTTCCATTCACTTCTACAATGACTGCCGTCGTGCTGCTGCGCTCTGCGACGCAGTAAAAGAGGACGATTTCGATACCTTCCTGCAGTTGATCATTGAGGGCGGCCATTCCAGCTTCGAGTTCAACCAGAATGCTTACAGCATCAAAAACCCGAAGGAACAGGGGGTGCCGCTGGCATTGGCGCTGAGCCAGAAGGTCCTGAACGGCCGGGGCGCTTGGCGCTTGCAGGGCGGCGGTTTCGCCGGTACCATTCAGGCGTTTGTGCCTAAGGATCTGGTGGATACCTACCGCGCTACCATCGATGCCTGCTTCGGCGAGGGAAGCTGCCATGTGCTGAACATCCGCAACTATGGTGCAGTGCCTGTTACGCCGGAACTGTAATCCTGTATATTTTCCCGTCGGCTCCCAAAAAGGGCCGACGGGATTTTTTTCTGTCTGAAAAAAGATGTGAGACTTTTTCGGGGGATGCTGCGTCTAACTAAGTGAAAGGTCCTTTCCCATCCAGAAGCAAAAAGGAGATGAAGAAGGTGCAAACGACTGAAGAGGCGGCGTTGCTGCGGTGCATCCGGCAAGACCCGCAAGAGGGCGTGACGCAGTTGTTGTCCCTCTACGGGGGTATGCTGCGGGCTTTGGTGCGGCACGTCCTGTCTGATCCCCGGGATGTGGAGGAGTGTCTGGCAGATGTACTGGTCCAGTGTTGGCGTCAGGCCGATACACTTTTGGCAGAGCGGTATCACCTGAAGGCCTGGCTGATTGTTACGGCGCGCAACAAAGCCATTGACCGCTACCGCCAACTGCGCCGGACTTCCGCAGATCCTTTGCCCGAAGACTTTGAATTGCTGGCGCAGCCGCTTGGACCGGCTGCCGCGTCGGAGGCTGAAGAACTGATTGCTGAATTGGTGGAACAGATGGAACCACCAGATCGGGAAATTTTTCTTCGCCGTTATTATGGGTTGCAGTCCAGCAAGGAAATAGGCCGGGCACTCGATATGGAAGAACATGCTGTCAATGTACGGCTTTCTCGAGGAAGAGCGCGATTGAAAAAACAGTTTTTGCAGTTGTTTGGAAAGGAGCCCGGTTATGGCAAAGCTTTATGAGGAACTGGAGAAGGCGACGTGGCCGGAAGAACCGTTATCCGAAGAGCAGAGAGCACGGATCGTTGGTTTGGCCGTCGGACAAATCGAAAAAGAGGAAAACGCCCGTAAAAGAAGGCGGCCACTGCGGTGGTCGATAGGACGTGCCTTGGCAGCGGCAGCGGTGGTTTGCTGCTTGTGCGCTGGGGGCGTGGCAGCGGCAGGATATTTTCTGTCTCCGGCTGACGCGGCTCGGCAGATGGAGCAGGAGGAGCTGGCTGCGTTGTTTGAGACAGAGCAGAGTATTTGTATCGAGAGTACCCAACAGGCTGACCCCTATACGGTCACTTTGCTGGGCATTACCACCGGCGCAAACGTCACAGAATATTGGTCTTCCGATTGGGAGAACGTGGGACTTTTGCCGGAACGCAGCTATGCAGTGCTGGCGATAGCCCATACTGACGGTACACCCATGGCGGAACTGTCCGATACAGGCGGGGATGTCACCTTGAGTAACAGTTTGGTGTCGCCTCTTTTTGCATCACCGGACTGCCCGATCATGGAGTACAATGTCTTTACCATGAACGGTGCCCGCCATGACATTGTGCAGGACGGGATTCGCTATATTTTGGTGGAAACCGACACAGTGGAACCTTTTGCCGATAAAGACCCCAAACTGGCGGTGGTGCTGGAGCAGGTAGGCGGCGCTGGGGCGCTGTTCAGCGGTTTCTCGCAGGATGCGGACACAGGGGTTATCACCCCGACGGGGAGGACGGACGGCATCTACCTGCTGTTTGATCTGCCGATTCCAGAAGACCGTGGGGACCCGGAGCAAGCCGAAAAGCTGCGCCGTCAATGGTTAGAAGGACCGCAGCAAGAAGTAGCCCCTGCAGAAGAAACCGATACGAGGGAAGAAGAATTATGGCAGGAACTTATGGAGCTGCAACCGGAGGAGGTGCGTGCGCAAGGCACTTTACAGAGCCGGGAAACCGTGTCGGTTACTACCGGTATATATGGTACAGGGTGGTACTATGGTGATGGCGGTTTTCAGGCATATTCGGAGAGCTTGAACCCGGAGGAAGAGGAGAAGGTCTCCTACATGTGCAGCGATGACGGACAGGCGATTCTGGTGACGCGCAAAGGGGATATACTGACGGTAGAACATTGGTTGATCCCTCTGCCGTGACACAAAGTAAGACCGCCGCAGCCGGAATTTCCGGCTGCGGCGGTCTTGATTGGCAAAGATCAAAGGGGGTGGTTCCATTCCCACAGCAACGCCAATCCCTTGAAGAGCAAGTCGGCGTCATAAACGATTTTGCGTTGGCAGCAAGGGGTAATGTAGGGCGCTAGACCGCCGGTGGCTACCACGGTCAGCGGGGCCCCTAGTTGGGCTTCTACCCGTTCGGCCAGCCCATCCAGCATGGCAGCCGTGCCGAACATGGCGCCGTTGTTCAGTGCCTCCACGGTGTTGCGGCCGATCAGATCCTGCGGCGGCTGCGGGGCAATAGGGGGAAGTTGTGCGGTCCCGGCGCTGATGGCCCGTAAGCTGGTCTGTACGCCGGGAACAATGAAACCGCCCAGAAATTCCCGCTGGGCGGAAAGTACATTGTAGGTGGTGGCGGTGCCAAGGTCTACGGTCATACAGGGCAGAGGAT
This sequence comes from uncultured Subdoligranulum sp., assembly GCF_937890665.1. The sequence goes on along the minus strand of NZ_CALADU010000037.1, from coordinate 16,906 downwards.
AGAGCGCCGCCGCTGCAACGGCATCGGCAATGCGGTCCCGACCAACTCGCCACGGCTCGTCTACCCGGAAGGTGAGTCCTGTTTCCAAAGTGTACTGGACAATCAGAGCTTCCTGCCCGGTCAGCCGACGGCATGCATCTGCCAACGGCGTGGTCAGGCTGGGGACCACACTGCAAACAATGACCCCCTCGCAGGCGGCACAATCTACCTGCAAACGGCCCAGCAAAAATTTGAGTTCGGCAGCATACTCGTCGCCGGTACAGCGCGCTCGTGTCACCATACGCGTGGTGAACAGCACCTCCCGGTGCCCATCGCCACCCAGTCCACCGATGCAGATATTCGAATTGCCGATATCGACCGCCAGTACCATACCCTAAGGCTCCATTCCTGTAAAACTGGTACCATTATAACAGTTTGTGGATATTTTGCAAACCCGAAAGGCAAAAGCGCGGCAATTTACAAACCTTTGTCAAGTTGCTATAATAAACCTATCTAAATAGGGAAAGGACCGTGAAATCCTATGCAGCTTACAGGAAAAACGATTGTCCTCGGAATCACCGGGGGCATCGCCGCGTATAAAATGCCCAATGTAGCCCGCGCACTGGTGAAAATGGGGGCAGATGTGCATGTCCTGATGACGAAACATGCCACCGAATTTATTGCACCGTTGGTGTTTGAAACGCTGACCAATCGCCGCTGTATCGTGGATACATTTGACCGCAATTTTCAGTATGATGTGGCCCATGTATCTTTGGCCAATGCGGCGGACCTGATGCTTATTGCGCCGGCGACCGCGAACGTGATCGCCAAGATGGCTCACGGTCTTGCAGACGATATGCTCACCACCGTGACGTTGGCAGCTACCTGCCCCAAACTGGTGGCCCCGGCCATGAACACCCATATGTTGGAGAATCCCATCACACAGGATAATCTCAAAACGCTGGAACACTACGGTTTTACGGTGATTCCCTCCGGTTCGGGGCTGCTGGCTTGCGGGGACGTGGGCTCGGGCCGTCTGCCTGAAGAAAGCGTCCTTGTGGACTATGTACTGCGGGAGCTGGCCTGCGAAAAGGATTTGCGGGGCAAAAAAGTGGTGGTATCGGCGGGAGCTACGCAGGAATCCATGGACCCGGTCCGGTATCTGACCAACCATTCCACCGGTAAAATGGGCTATGCGGTAGCGCGCGCTTGTATGCTGCGGGGGGCGGACGTTACGCTGCTGGCGTCCACAGGCTGCACCTTGCCGCCCGTACCCTTTGTAAAGATGGTCCCCTTTACAACAGCGGCGGATTTATTTGCTGCGGTACAGCAGCACGCCATGGACGCGGATGCACTGGTCATGGCTGCGGCGGTGGCCGATTATCGCCCCGCTACGGTAGCCGCCGATAAAGTGAAAAAGCAGGATGGCGAGATGACATTGGCGCTGGAACGCACGCAGGATATTCTTGCGTGGGTGGGCGAACATAAACCGCCGCGGCTGTTTGTCTGCGGCTTCTCAATGGAAACTCGTGATTTGCTTGAAAATTCCACGGCCAAACTGCGTAAAAAGCATATGGATATGATCGTGGCGAATAACCTAAAAGTGCCGGGGGCCGGTTTCGGCGTGGATACCAATGTGGTGACACTGATCACGGAACACGGCAGCGAAGAGCTGCCTCTGCAAAGTAAGGACGCAGTGGCGCATCGCATTGCCGATGCCATCGCAGCACAGTAATCCCTCGTACTAAAAGAACCCCTTTCTGCATATTTCTTGGAAGAACTAGGGCAGAAAGGGGTCTTTTTTTATGTGCGGAATAGCGGGGCAGATCGGGCGCGACCCGCGCGCCATTCAGGGCAATTACGCGGCCTACTGCGCTATGCAGCGCACGATGGCGCGGCGGGGACCAGACCAACGGGGTATGTACATCAGTGGACGCGCCGCGTTGATTCACGCACGATTGGCTGTGGTGGATTTGGAAAACGGCTGTCAGCCCATGCAGTTGGACTGGCATGGTGAAAGCTATACGCTGGTCTATAACGGTGAATTGTACAACACAGCGGAATTGCGCAGCCTGCTGGAGGGAAGGGGACATACGTTTACAGGCCATTCCGACACCGAAGTGGTGCTGCATGCCTATGCTGAATGGGGCCTTGCCTGCGTGGACCGATTCAACGGGATTTTTGCCTTTGCGGTATGGGAGACCCACGCCGGCAAACTGTTTTTGGCGCGGGATCGATGCGGGGTCAAACCGCTGTTTTATGCCAAGACACAGGATAGCCTGATTTTCGGCAGCGAGATCAAAACTGTGTTGGCGCACCCGGCGGTACCGCCGCGGGTGGATGCCGAGGGACTGGCGGAAGTGCTTCTGTTGGGCCCCGGCCGCAGACCGGGAAGCGGCGTTTTCCAGAATGTCCATGAATTGCTGCCGGGGCAGTATGGCATCTATGAAGCCGATACCGGTCGGCTGCTACTGCATCGCTATTGGCAGTTGGTGGACCATGAACACCCTGACGACTTCGGGACCACGGCACGTAAGGTGCGGGACTTGCTGATGGACGCCATCGAGCGGCAGTTGGTTTCTGACGTGCCGGTGGCGACCTTTCTTTCGGGTGGACTGGATTCCAGTCTGATCTCGGCGGTGGCAGATGCCCAATTTGCCGCGCAGGGCAAAACGCTGCACACCTTTTCGGTGGGGTATAAAGACAACAAGCGCTATTTTCATCAAACCAAATTTCAGCCCGGCCCGGATGCACCGTTCATCCGCCGGATGAACGAGTTCCTGCATGCGGAACATCACTGGATTACGCTGGATACCCCGGAACTGGTGCCGGCGTTGTACGATGCGGTAGATGCGCGGGATCTGCCCGGTATGGCGGATGTGGATGCCTCGCTGCTGGTGTTTTGTCGGCAGATCAAGCCCCATGCGACCGTGGCGCTTTCGGGAGAATGTGCCGATGAAATTTTCGGCGGCTATCCTTGGTATCGGGATCCCACCATCCGGGAAAAGTACGGCTTCCCTTGGGCACAGTCCACAGCATACCGGGCCAGTTTCATCAAACCCGGCGTGCTGGATGGAATTGAGCCGGAAAAATTTGTAGATGCTCAGTACCAAAAGACACTGGCGGAAACTTCGGTTCGCCCCGGGCTTTCGCCGCTGGAACAGCGTATGCGCCAAATGATGAGTTTGAATTTTCATTGGTTTATGCAGACGCTGCTGGACCGCAAAGATCGGATGAGTATGTACAACGGCTTGGAGGTGCGTGTGCCCTTCTGTGATTACCGCATTGCAGAATACCTCTATTCTGTTCCTTGGGAGTACAAGGACTACCAAGGCAAAGAAAAAGGGCTTTTGCGGGAGGCTATGGAAGGTGTGCTGCCGCCGGAGGTCCTGTGGCGGAAAAAGAGCCCCTACCCCAAAACATGGAATCCGGGGTATTTGGCAGCGGTTTCAGCAGAGCTGACCAAAGTGCTGGAAGACCCGGCGGCACCGCTGCTGCGCATTATCCGGGCCGAGGCGTTGGAACGGCTGCTGGCCTCAGGGGCTGACAATCCGGTGCCGTGGTATGGGCAGCTGATGACCACCCCTCAAACCATTGCATGGTTTTTGCAGCTCAACTATTGGCTGCAAACCTACAAAGTGGAGCTGGCATAAGGCAAAGCCCGGAGCATTGCTCCGGGCTTTTTCGTATCCATTTATTGATTGGCGCGAATGACGCGGCAGGGGTTTCCGCAGGCGACGGTGTTGGAAGGAATGTCTTTGGTAACGACACTGCCGGCACCGATGACCACATTATCCCCAATTCGTACGCCGGGCAGCAGGATCGCACCGCCGCCGATCCATACATGATTGCCGATGATAACCGGCGCTGTTTGGGTTTTGCAAAAAGAAAAGGAACCGTCCTCTTTTAGGGGACCAAAGCGATCTGCGGCGTTGGTCGGGTGAAAAGCGGTGTAGATCTGTACGTTGGGGGCAATCAAAGCGTTATTCCCAATAACGATGCGGTTGTCATCCAAAAAGGTGCAGTTCATATTCACTTCGCAGTTGTTGCCAAAATAGATATTGTTACCGTAGTCCACATAGAACGGCGCGGTGATCCATAGATTTTGACCGCGTCCGCCCAGTAGTTCAGTTAGGATACGGTCTTTTTCCGCGCTGTTTTCAGAGTCCAGACGATTGTAGTCGCGCATCAGATTTTTTGCTTTGTGCCATTGTGTCAACAACTCAGGATCACCGCAGTCATACAGTTGTCCTGCCAGCATTTTTTCCCGTTCAGTCATCACAGCACCTCCTACTTTGTCGAAAAAAGAAGTTCTTCGGGCAATTTCACTATAACATAGTTCCCTGCACAAGGCAATGTTGTCATAGTTCATCGGCGGACTACCTCACATTTTTCACAATTTTCCATTATAATAAAATTTACATGCACCGATGTTTGCACACGGGGCGTGGATGCAAACCAAAAGGGGGAGAGTACACTTTGATCGAAGTTAAACATCTGACAAAGCGTTACGGAAAGCATACCGCCGTGGATGATATCAGCTTTACGGTAGAGGACGGCTGTATCTACGGCTTGTTGGGGCCTAATGGCGCCGGTAAATCTACGACTATGAATATTTTGACGGGGTATCTGTCCGCCACCGAAGGCACAGTTGCCATTGCGGGGCATGATATTACCGAGGAACCTTCTGAGGCAAAGGCCTGCATTGGCTACCTGCCAGAGCAACCGCCGCTGTATCAGGACATGACGGTGACGGAATATCTGCGGTTTGTGGCGGAACTCAAAGGTGTGCGCAACAAGGCGCAGCGTTTGGCCGATGTGGAGAAGGTTTGCGCACGGGCAGGTCTGCAAGGCATGGAAGCCCGTCTGATTCGCAACCTCTCCAAAGGATACCGGCAGCGCGTGGGCATTGCAGCGGCCCTGCTGGGGTCACCCAAGGTGATCATTCTTGATGAACCTACGGTTGGGTTGGATCCCGCCCAAATGATCGAGATCCGCTCGTTGATTCATGATTTGGGCAAAACGCATACGGTGATTCTGTCCAGTCATATCTTGAGCGAGGTGCAAACGATCTGCGATCGTGTTTTGATCATTGCAAAGGGCAAATTGGTGGCGCAGGGCACGCCGGAAGAATTGGCGGGCAAACTGGCTGCCAAGGGGACCATCTCCGCTACGGCACAGGGCGACCGGAAGACGGTTTTGGAGGCCGCTGCCACGGTGCCGGGGCTGACCGATTTGCGCGTTACCGCTGAAAAGGGCGGTGAGGTCAGCTTTACGGCGGTTAGCGCGGCGGGAACCGACCTGCGAGGGGCCCTTTCGCTGGCGATGGCAAAGGCCGGCTGCCCGGTATTGAACCTGAGTGCCGAGAGCATGAGTCTGGAGGATGTATTCCTGCAGCTGACCGAAGCCCCCGATACGAAGGAGGATGCGTAATATGGCGGCTATTTTCAAACGCGAGACAAAAGCCTATTATACTGGCATGATTGGCTATGTGACGGCAGCGGTGAGCCTGTTCTTCTTGGGGTTGTATTTCACCAATCGGAACTTGATGTATGCTTCCTCGGATTTTGCCTCGGTGCTCTACACGACCACGATGATCCTGCTGTTTTTGCTGCCGGCCATCAGCATGCGCAGCTTTGCCGAGGAGCGGCGCAATAAGACCGATCAGTTGCTTCTGACCAGCCCGGTGGGAATCCCCAGCATTGTTCTGGGCAAATTCTTGGCGGAGTTCGTGGTGTTTGCCGCCCCGATGATCGTGGCAGTGGTTATGCCCCTGATTTTGACGGCTTTCGGCACCGTGTCGCTCATTTCTGCGTACAGTGCGTTGCTGGCTTATCTTCTGTTGGGGGCGGCTTGTCTTGCGATTGGTACATGGATCTCGGCCTTGACGGAAAATCAGATCATTGCCTATTTGGCTACGTTCGGTGTGCTGTTGGTGGCGTATCTGATGAACGGTATCCAGACGATGTTTACCAGCGGCAACCTTCTGGCGTTGATCGTCTTTTTGGTAGTGCTGCTCATCGCGTCGGTTCTGGTGGGGGTAGTCTGCAAAAGTCTAACCACCGGCTGTGCTGTCTTTTGCGTTGGCGGCGTAGCCTTGGCGGTTCTGTTTGTACTGCGTCCCACATGGCTGCTTTCCGCTTTTGATGCGGTCCTTTCTGCCATGGCACTTTTCACGCCTTTTAACGGTGTGGTCGGCGGGATGTTCAGCATCTCGGCCATTGTGTACTATCTCTCGGTTATTGCGCTGTTCTTGTTCCTGACCGGACAGGCTATCGAGCGCCGCCGTTGGAACTGAGGGGAGGAAACACCGATGAATCTAAAAGCAACTTGGAAAAAGCTCCACGGCAGCAAAAAGACCTTTCGTAACGGTTTGTATGCTTCGGCGCTGACCGTGGTGGTGCTGGCGGCGGTGGTACTGCTCAATCTAGTGATTCAGGCACTGCCCACCAAATACACCGAGCTGGATATTTCTACCAGTTCTCTGTTTACCTTGAGCGATACCAGCAAAAACCTTCTGCATGAATTGCAGACCGACGTGACGGCGTATTATCTGGCGGTTTCCGGACAGGAGGATACCAACATTACGCGGTTGCTGGATCGCTATGCCGATGAAAGCAGTCATTTTACATGGCAGCAGCGGGATCCGGTTTTGTACCCGACTTTTGCGGAAAAGTACGAGGGGGCTTCCACCGGCTGCGTGGTAATGACCACCGGGGATCGGTACGATGTGGTAAGCTATGATGAAATGTACCAGATCGATATGGAGGCCTACTATTACGGCTCAGAAGAGTACAGTTTCGATGCCGAAAACAGCCTGACGGCCTCGCTGGCCAACGTGATTCGGACCACCAGTTATCAGATGTATGAGCTGACCGGCCATGGAGAAACGGCACTAGAAAGCGATTTTTTGGAAACGCTGGACAATGCCGGCGTCACCACGGAAAGCCTGAATCTGACCACTGCGGGTTCTATTCCGGAGGATGCCGAAAGTTTGGTGATCAACGCGCCGCTGGCAGACGTGACGCAGGCGGAAGCTGAAATGCTGAGCAGCTACGTAGAAAACGGCGGTAAGCTTTTTGTTGTGACCGATTTTACGGTGGACACCCCCAATTTGGACACCGTACTGGCGGACTGCGGCATGACGCGGCAGGCGGGACTGTTGGTCGAAACCAACGGGGACAATTACCCCTATGGATATCCCCAAACCTATCTGATGCCCAATGTTCAATCCAGTGAAATTCTGGCAGGTATGACCAGCGGCATGCGGGTATATACCCCCATTGCGCAGGGCATTGTGCAGGCAGAGGACAGTGAATATACCATGACGCCCCTATTGATGACCAGCGATGCAGCCTACTCTTTGGTGGACTACCAGAACGCCGAAACGGTGGAAAAATCCGACACCGACCCGGAAGGGAGCTTTGCGGTAGCCATGGCAGCGCAAAACGATACGACGGGAGCCAAGGTGGTGTGGGTCAACTGTCCCAATATGTTACTTTCTACTGCTAACCAGAGCGTTTCGGGAGGCAACGCCCAGATGTTCGGCAGTGTGGTCAACTGGTTTAACGGAGAACAAACCACGGCGGTTATCAACAGCAAAAGTATGAGTGCTGCCAGCCTTGTAGTGCCCAACGCGGCGCGCATCGGTTTGGCGCTGCTCTTTGTCTTTGTGTTGCCCATCGTCTGTCTGATTGCGGGCGTGGTGATCTGTTTGATTCGCCGCCGTCGATAAAAGGAGAAGATGCCTGTGAATCGCAAAAAAATGCTGCCGCTGGTGGTACTGGCGGCAGGCGTAGTAGTGCTGGCGGTAGTGCTGGCAGTGCTGAAATTTTCCCAAACCGGGCAGGAAACGGTGAACCCCACCCTGTGCGGCTTCTCTGCCGAGGAGATTGATCGCATCTCTTACAGCGGTGACAACGAGGAGGCTACCTTGTTGAAAGGCAGTGAGGGCAACTGGATGCTGGAATCCGACCCGACCTTACCGCTGGATCAGGAAGTGGTAGCCGCTTTGGTAGAAAAGTATGCAACCCTTACCCCGCAGCGGCAGTTGCAGGGAGATGAGTTGGCGGAAATCCCCTCGATGAGCGATACCCTGCGAATGGTGCTTACCATCGCCAGCGGGGAAAGTACATGCACCCTAACGGTGGATCAGGCCAACAATGTGGCGGATATATACTATGTGTATGCCGGAGACGGCTCCGTGTATACGGTTGCACAGGACGATCTAATCGGACTTTGCAAAGACCCGCGGGACTTGTATAAGGCACAGACGTTGACGGATCAAGAAGCGGATGACGTGGCGACCATGCAGGTAGGGGATTTGACCTTTACCCAAACCGATGGAAACTGGACTTTGGCAGACGATGCCAGCTATCCGCTGGATCAGGACGCTGTGGAAAAGATGGCCAATACAGTGTGTGGATTGCAGACGGATTGGTCCATTACCACGCCGGAAGCGGATATGACCTATGGCTTGGACCAACCGGATGTAACGGTCACGCTGACCTTCACCGATGGAACAATCCTGACGGTGCGCTTTGGAAACCTGACGGCAGAAGATGACACGCTTTGCTATGTGGCATCCAGTGGTGCGCCCACGATTGTCTACGAAGCCAACGCTGATTATAAATCTGCCTATGCGGTGACGAAAGAGAGTCTGTATGACGATACCGCCACTGCAGAAACTGCAGAAGAAGAGGATACCATCATTGCGGAACACCCGGTGGGTGGCAAGGATGATTATGCCGATGTAGAAAGTAAAAACTAAGCAACAGGCCTTCGTCCTCCGGGACGGGGGCCTGTTTTGGGAATGCGGCGGCAGCTTGCCCTGCGTATCGGTGCATGGTATAATGGCAAGGAAAAGGGGGCGGGGCGATGATCAGGCAAGCATCCAAACGGGTACTGTGCGCTTTATTGGCGCCGCTCTTGCTATGCGGCTGTACACAAAAGGGGACCGAGGCAGAGGTGCAGGTACAGCCAACACCGCAGCCGACCCAAGCGGAAAGCGCGTCGCAGGATTCCGTTGAGCAGCTTTTGCAAAAAATGACTTTGCGGGAGAAAGTAGGCCAGCTTTTTATTGTACGTCCCGATGCCTTAGACCCCACACTGTCTCAACAACAGATTGACGATGAGAACGGGGAAGGGGTTACCCATCTCAGCGATGTGATGCGGCAGACGCTGCAAACCTATCCGGTGGGAGGCATCTGTCAATTCGGTAAAAATATTACCGATCCGGCGCAGCTCACCCAGTTCAATGCGGACTTGCAGGCAGCCAGTAAGATTCCTCTGCTGATTGCTGTGGATGAAGAAGGTGGGGCGGTGGCGCGTTTGGCCAACCATCCGGGGTTTACGCTGCCCCAATATGATAGCGCAGCGGCAGTAGGGGCTACTGGCGACCCGGAAGCTGCCCGGCAGATGGGGCGGACCATTGGGGCCTATCTGCGAGAATACGGCTTTACCATGGATTTCGCGCCGGTGGCGGATGTGTACACCAACCCGGCCAATACCGTTATAGGGACAAGGGCTTTTTCGCAGGATGCCGCAACGACGGCAGCGATGGCGGGCGCTATGGCGCAGGGCTTGCAGGAAGAAGGTATTCTGCCAACCCTTAAACATTTCCCGGGACATGGCGATACCGCAGAGGACAGTCACAGTGGACTGGCCTATACCCAGCGTACCCGAGAAGAAATGATGGACTGTGAATTTTTACCGTTTTTGCTGCCCACAGAAGGTTCGGACGGCATTGGCCCCCATGCGATTATGGTGGGACATATTGCGGCACCGGCGCTGAGCAGTGAGGAAGAACCCGCGTCGCTTTCCTATGGGGTGGTGACCGAGTTGCTGCGCGAAGACCTTCTGCCAGAAGAAGATGTGCTGGTGATTACCGACTCGCTGTCGATGGGAGCGATTACGAAAACCTACACACCAGAGGAAGCCGCCGTGTTGGCACTGCAAGCGGGCTGCGATCTGCTGCTGATGCCACAAGGGCTGGAAGCGGCGTTTGAGGCGGTTTGGGAAGCTGTGCAAAGCGGCCAAATCAGCGAACAACGTCTGGACGATAGCGTGGCGCGGATTTTGCGTTATAAACAACAATATGCGGGCCTATGACCGCAGAATGGCAGGGAAGAGTATGGAACAAACAGTATGGGCCGTGGACGGTTCCTTTTTTGGGCAGCGTATCTCGGGCATCCAGCGCTATTCCATCGAATTGTTGTCGGCACTGGACGGGCTGGTTTCCTCCGGCATGGTGGAGGTAGTCACACCACCCGGCGTGCGCGCACCGGTGTACCAGAATATTAAAACCGTCACTTTTGGTACAAGAACCGGTCTGGCGTGGCAGCAGTGGGATTATCCGGCCTACTTGAAATATCGTGGCGCCAAGGGACTGGCTACCTGCAATGTGATCCCTGTTTTCGGATTTCAGGGAATTGCGGTGGTACATGATGTTTGCTATCGAGCGCGACCGGATTTTTATACCGATCTGCGGGGCCGGCTTAGTGCGGCGTGGCATCGCCTGCAGTACCGCCGGATTGCTCATGCGGCCCAGCATATTATCACCGTTTCGGAATTTTCGAAACGTGAAATTACCCGGTATTATGGCGTAGCACCGGAGCGCATCTCGGTGGTATACAATGCCTGGCAGCAAATGCAGCGCATTGCGCCTGATGAGCGGATCTTTGCCAAAGTGTCGCAACTGCGCCGTGGCGAGTACTATTTCAGTATGGCCAATCTGCTGAAAAACAAAAACTTTCCGTGGGTGCTGCGGGCTGCGAAAAACAAACCGGATGCTGTTTTTGCTATCGCGGGGGGCGGCAGTTTGACAGAGGAAGCAAAAAGGCTGGGATTGGCAGACTTGCCCAATGCGGTGTACCTTGGTTATGTGTCCGACGGAGAAGCCAAAGCGTTAATGCACCATTGCAAAGCCTTTCTGTTTCCTACCTTGTACGAAGGCTTTGGGATTCCGCCGCTGGAGGCGGTGGCTTGCGGGGCGCCTCGAATCCTTGTCAGCGATACCCCCTGTATGCGGGAAGTCTATGGCGATTGTGCGGGCTACATTGACCTAAAAACCAATCACGGCTATGTGGACGATGCTACGTCCCCGAAACAGGATGCCGCCTTGCTTCTGGCGCGTTATAGCTGGAAGAAGAGCGCACAAGCCCTGTTGGATGTACTGCAGCAACAAAAATAAGCGAAACGCCGCACGGCAAACAGCCGTGCGGCGCTTTTTATCGGGAACGGAATTTTCGATCTAGGCTGCGATACTGCAGTGCCTCGGAAAGATGGGCAGCGTCCAGCACTTCACTGCCATCCAAATCGGCCACGGTGCGGGCGACCCGCAAAATGCGGTCATAGGCGCGGGCACTGTAACCAAGTCTTTCAAAGGCACCGCGCAGGATCTTTTCGGCGGTGGCAGTCATGGGACAGTAGCGCCGCAACGCACTGCCGGGCAGTTGGGCGTTGCATCGCACACCGGGCAGGGGGCGGTACCGCTCTTGCTGCACTTTTCGTGCGGCGATGACACGGGCCCGTACGACCACGCTGGATTCCCCACCGGTTTCGGCGGCCAGATCTTCATATTCTATGGGCAGTGCCTCCACATGCAGGTCGATCCGATCCAACAACGGCCCGGAAATGCGGCGCCGGTATTGCTCAATGGCACTGGGCGTACAGGTGCATTCCCGGGTAGGATGGCCCAGATACCCACACTTGCAGGGATTCATGGCAGCTACCAACATAAACTTGCAGGGGTAGGAAGCCGTTCCATGTACGCGACTGACCGTAACGATACCGTCTTCCAAGGGCTGGCGCAAGACTTCAAGTGTGTCGCGAGAAAATTCCGGCAATTCGTCCAAAAACAATACGCCGTTGTGGGCAAGGCTGACCTCGCCGGGGCGGGGCATACTGCCGCCTCCCACAATGGCGGTGGCGCTGACACTGTGGTGGGGACTACGGAACGGGCGGGTCTTGATCAGTCCATGGCTGCCCCGCAAAAGCCCCGCCACCGAATAGACCGCACTGGTTTCCAGCGCTTCCTCATAGGTCAGGGGCGGCAAAATGCCGGGCAGACGTTTTGCCAGCATGCTTTTGCCAGTGCCAGGTGGCCCAACCAACAGCAAGTTGTGGCCGCCGGCAGCCGCAACCTCCAAGGCACGACGCGCTTCACTTTGCCCCCGCACGTCAGCTAAGTCGGGGCCTAGCCACACGCCATTTTCATCGTAACCGTCGATGTGGGCGGGGGCTAGCGGTTCGGCTCCGCAAAGGTGCAGGACCACTTCTTGCGCGTTACGAGCGGGATAGACGGTTAACCCTTCTGCAACAGCAGCTTCGGCGGCATTTTCGGCAGGCAAAAACAATTCCTTCACACCTTGCTGCGCGGCCGTTAATGCCATGGGCAGTACTCCGGTTACCGGGCGCAGTGTGCCGTCCAGTCCCAGTTCCCCCAAGAAGGCGCGCTCGGGGCTGGGGGATGGGACTTTTCCTTGTGCGGCTAAGATCCCAATAAACACAGGTAGGTCATACACCGGTCCGGTTTTACGCACATCGGCGGGGGCTAGATTGACGGTGATACGGCTGGGCGGCCATTGATAGTGCAAATTTTTTACAGCGCTGCGTACCCGTTCACTGCTCTCTTTTACGGCAGAATCCGGCAGGCCTACCAGATTAAATTGAGGCAGTCCGCCCGAAAGATCCGTTTCTACTTGTACCAGATAGCCGGCTAGCCCGGTAACGCCCAGACTTGTCACCTTTGCATACATATACTGCCCTCCCGCGGTTTCTGTTCTAGGTCCAGTATACCGCGCTGTGATCCGTTGCACAAGCAGATGGATAGAAAAACAGGCTATTTTAACCAAAATTTGATTGACACCGACGCTCTGGGTTGGTATATTTAGTATATGCTTACAGCATTTAAATGGAAAGTGTAGGTGTATACTTATGTATCAGGATATGTACGAACGTTGGCTGGCAGCCGACTTGGATGATCCCGACTTGAAGCCGGAACTGGAAAGTGTTAAAGGGGACGACGCAGCAATTCAGGATCGTTTTGCAGTAGCCCTGAAATTCGGCACTGCGGGCTTGCGCGGCGTGATCGGTGCTGGCACCAACCGTATGAACATTTATGTGGTGCGGCAGGCTACGCAGGGCTTGGCTAACTGGGTCAAGACGCAAGGCGGTACCCAGACCGTGGCCATCAGCTACGATAGCCGTATCAAGAGCGATCTGTTTGCCCGTACGGCGGCACAGGTGCTGGTGGCCAACGGCATTAAGGTTCGTATTTACAAAGCACTGATGCCTGTGCCGGCACTTTCCTTTGCGACACGGTACTATAAATGCAACGCCGGCATTATGGTCACGGCCAGCCACAACCCGGCCAAGTATAATGGCTATAAGGCATATGGACCGGATGGCTGCCAGATGACTGATGAGGCTGCCGATATTGTGTATGCCGAAATTCAAAAGACCGATATTCTCACCGGTGCAAAGCTGATCTCTTTTGAGGAGGGGATGGCACAGGGGCTCATTGAGTATGTGGGCGATGACTGCATCAACGCTTTGTACGAAGCCATCGAAGCTCGTTCTATCCGTCCGGGCATCTGCAAAACGGCTGGCTTGAAATTGGTTTACAGCCCGTTGAATGGTTCTGGCTTGGTGCCCGTTACCCATGTGCTCAAGGATATTGGCATCACGGATATTACGATTGTGCCAGAGCAGAAAGACCCCGATGGCAATTTCCCCACCTGCCCGTACCCCAACCCCGAAATCTTCGAGGCACTGCGTCTGGGACTGGAATTGGCCGAAAAGTCTGGTGCCGATCTGATGCTGGCTACCGACCCCGATGCCGACCGCGTGGGCATTGCCGTCAAGTGCAAGGATGGCAGCTATGAGTTGCTCTCCGGTAACGAGGTAGGCGTACTGCTGTTGGACTACATCTGCGCAGGTCGTATCGAGCAGGGCACTATGCCTAAGAATGCCGTTATGTGCAAGTCCATTGTTTCCACCCCGTTGGCGGATAAAGTGGCCGAGCACTATGGTGTGGAATGCCGTAATGTACTCACCGGCTTTAAGTGGATCGGTGATCAGATCGCCAAACTGGAAGCTGCCGGTGAAGTGGATCGCTTTATCTTTGGTTTTGAGGAGAGCTATGGTTATCTGGCCGGCCCCTATGTGCGGGATAAGGATGCCATTATCGGTTCCATGCTGATCTGCGAAATGGCTGCTTACTATCGTGCACAGGGTTCCTCCATCAAGGAAGAACTGGAGCGCATCTATGCACAGTACGGTCGTTACCTGAACAAGGTGGACAGTTTCGAGTTCCCCGGTCTGTCCGGCATGGACAAGATGGCGGGTATCATGTCCAACCTGCGCGCCAACCCGCCGAAGGATTTTGACGGCGATGCAGTGGTTAAGGTTGTGGACTACGAAAAATCCGAGGAGACCGGGTTGCCCGCAGCCAACGTGCTGATTTACACGCTGGAAAGCGGTGCTACGGTGGTGGTGCGTCCTTCCGGCACAGAGCCGAAGATCAAGACCTACTTTACCACCAAGGGCAAGGATCTGGCTGAGGCTCAGGCCCAGAAAGACAAACTGGCTGAAGCCTGCAAGCCGTTGCTGGCCTAATTCGTTACCATGAATTTCCCCGCAGGTCCTGCGTAAATTTCCGGGTCTGCGGGGATTTTTCTGCGCCAAGTTGGCACAAAAGGGGGAAAGAGAGCTTGCGATACGGTATTCTCGGCCAGAAAATTGCAGGTGCCCATGTGGATTACCTATGATACAGGAAATTTGCATGGGAGGAACCTGCTATGAAAGAAAATAAATACGACGAGAAAATCTTTTTTGATAAATACAGCCAGATGGACCGTTCCCGGCAAGGACTGCAGGCGGCGGGGGAATGGCCGGAACTGCAAAAGTTGCTGCCGGATTTTACCGGTAAGCGGGTATTGGATTTGGGATGTGGGTATGGCTGGCACTGCCGCTATGCTGCCGAACAGGGGGCAGCATGGGTATTGGGGACCGACATCTCCCACAAAATGCTGGATGTGGCTCATGCCCGGAATCCGATGCCCAACGTGGAGTACCGCTGTGCCGCCATGGAGGATCTGAACTTTGCCCCTGAAAGTTTTGATGTGATTCTCAGCTCTTTGGCGTTTCACTATGTGAGAGATTTCGAGCAGATGGTGCAAAAGATCGCCCAATGGCTCATTCCCGGTGGAGAGCTGATCTTTTCCACCGAGCACCCGGTCTTTACCGCCTATGGTACACAGGATTGGTACTATGCCCCGGATGGAAAGATCTTGCATTTCCCGGTAGACCGCTATTTTGAGGAAGGTCCCCGTCAGGCAATCTTTTTGGGGGAGGCAGTGACCAAATATCATAGGACACTAACGACCTATCTGGAAACGCTGCTGCAACAAGGTTTTGTTTTGCAGCACGTAGTGGAGCCGCAGCCGCCGGAGTCCATGCGGGATCTGCCCGGCATGCAGGAAGAATGGCGCCGTCCAATGATGCTGCTGATCTCGGCCCGGAAAAACGAATCCTGATTCTCGAAAAATACACAAAAAAGCCCCTTCAGAACACTGATAAGTCCGTTTTTACGGATACTGCACAGTGCCCCGAGGGGGCTTTTTATTTTGAAATAGGAGAAAACAGAGCGCGTTATAACGTCAGTTGTTCCATGCTGTCGTCTGCTCTTAGGATGGCGCCCGCTGCAGGCAAAGTGCGCACGCGATAACGGTGTGCTTCGGCCAGCTCCAGCCCGGAGGAAAGGGTTACCCGAGCAATACGGGCGTTCTTCTTCAACGCTACCACATTGACACCAGCGGTATCTCGGGTAGTTTTTTCGGGAATCAGGGCGCTGCCGGCCAGTAACAGACGGTTGTTGGTGGTGAAAATCGCCAGTTCGGTCTCTTCCGGCAGGTAACGCATGCAAGCGAGCTCTGCTTTGTCGCTGTACGCCTTCAGCAGCTTCCGACGGTTTTGTTTGGTTTCATAGCTGCGCAAGGGGACCTTGGCACACTTGCCGTTCTGGAAGAAGAAAAGCATCCAGCCCTTGTAGTCCGATGTGACCACCATGTACAGGGGGACCTCGCCTTCGTCCATCCCCAACGAGGAGGCTACATAATCGCCCAAGACACTGGCTTTGCTGTCGCCAAAGTCATACGCATGAGATTTGTAAACCTGATGATGGTTGGTGAAGAAGAGCAGCTCCACGCTGTTGGTGCTTTCGCAGGTAAACAGTACCTCGTCGCCATCTTTAAGCTTCTGCTCGCCGCTCATGCGCAAGCTCTGCGGGGTGATCTTCTTAAAGTAACCATCCTTTGTGAAAAACAGATGGACCGGGTAATCGGGAATCTGCTGCTCCGGTTCCTCGGCTTCGTTGGCAGGAACTTCGTATAAAATCTCGCAGCGACGGGGTTTGCCATATTTTTTGGCAACATCCGCCAACTCCGTCATAATGATTTTGTTGATCCTCGCCGGCCGCTTCAGCACGTCCTGCAGGTCGGCAATAGCCTCCTCCAGTTCCTCAATTTCAGCGGTGCGTTTGAGGATGTACTCCCGGTTCAGATGACGCAGTTTGATTTCCGCCACATATTCGGCTTGCACCTCATCAATGCCAAACCCGATCATCAAGTTGGGAACGACCTCGGCCTCTTCGGCGGTGTTGCGCACGATCTCGATGGCCTTGTCGATGTCCAACAGGATGGCCTTCAAGCCCTGCAACAGGTGCAGCCGCTTTTGCTTGCCCTGCAAGTCATAGTAGGTGCGGCGGCGTACACATTCCGCACGGAAGGCGATCCATTCCAACAAAATGTCCCGTACACCCAGAACTTTGGGCTGACCGGCAATCAGTACATTGAAGTTGCAGGCAAAGCTGTCCTCTAACGGGGTGGCTTTGAACAGGCGCGCCATGAGCTTGTCTGGGTCTTGC
>NZ_CALADU010000036.1 GCF_937890665.1 uncultured Subdoligranulum sp. | reverse complement strand
GCGGTCGTAGATGCAGACAGAACCACGCTGAGAAGCGCCCTTCTCGTTGAAGTAGATGCCAACACGGTCACCACCGCGGGTGATCTTGCTGGTGTCAACGCCGTAGCGGCGCAGAGCGTTCACGCCGGCCTGACCGATGGCGTGGGCGGGCAGCTTGGTCACGAAAGCGACATCGGCGCCGTAGTTGGCCAGAGAAACGGCCACGTTGGCTTCGCCGCCGCCGTAGGTGTACTGCAGGGTATCGGTCTGCACAAAGCGCAGATGATCGTAGGGCTGCAGACGGATCATGATTTCACCAAGAGTAACGATTTTCATGGAGAACTCCTTTATCTATGGTTATTTTTTGCAAAACACGTTGTGGGAGGGGGCGCGATTAGCGCTGGACCAGATGGATGGCGAAGCCGGCGATCTCGTCCGCGAAGTAGATCGCGGTGGTCTTGCCGTCCTTGACGACCTTGCTGTCCATATCGAACTTGACGCCACGACGGCCCAGATGATAGACGGCGCGGTCCACGTTGTTGGTCAGGATGGCGATGTGACCATGAGTGCCGCGGCCCGGCTTCTTCATGATCTCAAATTCCTTCTTGCCCACAAAGATGCTGCTGTTGCCCGGCTTGACGGCCATGCTCAGCAGGCTGCCGATCATCTCGGCGGTCTTGGCGGCCTCGGCCTCGTCGGCGCAGTTGATGCCAATGTGGCCCAGTTCCAGACCCAGCATGGTATCGACAGCCTCGCGGCACATAGCGGTGATCTCGTCCCAAGCGCCGGCCTTGATCTTGTCGCTCTTGCACATCCAGGTGCCGCCCACGGCAAAGATCTGGTTGTAGGCCAGATACTCGTTGACGTTCTTGGCGTTGATGCCGCCGGTGCACATCCACTTAGCGGTCTTCAGGGCGCCGCCGATGTTCTTCAGCATGGCAACACCGCCGTTGGCCTCGGCAGGGAAGAACTTGATGGCCTCGCAGCCCAAGTTCATGGCCTGCTGCATCTCACCGGCGCTGCAGGTGCCGGGCATCATCAGGCCGCCCTTTTCAAAGACGTGCTTGGTGACGTTGGGATCAAAGCCCGGAGAGACGATGAAGGAAGCACCGGCCGCCATGGCGCGATCAGCCTGATCGGTGGTCAACACCGTGCCAGCGCCCAGCAGCATGTCGGGCAGCTCCTCGTGGATCTTCTTGATGCACTCTTCAGCACAGGCCGTGCGGAAGGTGACCTCCGCGGCGGGCAGGCCGCCGTCCATCAAGGCTTTGCACAAAGGCAGCGCCTCGTCCACGCTATTGAAAGCAATGACCGGAATGATGCCGATCTCGTACACACGCTGTACAATAGGATTCATAGCAATTCTCCTTCACTAGTTTGGTGCGCTGTACCACCGGGATCCCGGTGCATATCCACGCACTTGTTTACTATAATTATATCCAGCGGGACGGCGGGCGTCAATCGGGCAAAATAGACAGCGATTGACGCACATTTTTTGTCGTAAACGCTAAGCATTCCGCAATTCGGCATGGGTCTTGCAAAAAGGGACGATCCTTGTTATAATCGTTCCATAATGTGGAACGATTGAGCAACAAAGTGGCCACAGGCTAAAATATGAATAAATTGTTAAATTTTGACGGAGGCGTGGTTGTGACAGAAAAAAACGGGGTGCAAAGCGTAGAACGAATCTTTGCGCTGATCGAGCGGTTGGCTGCCCACCCGGCGGGGGCCAGCTTACAGCGTTTGGCGCAGGAAACCGAGTTGGCCAAAAGCACCGTTCACCGGCTGCTGGGCAGTTTGGTGGGGTTGGGGTATGTGACGCAGGACGAGGCTTCCGGCCGGTACCGGCTGACGATGAAGATGTTTGAGTTGTCCAGCGGCATCGTCAATAGTATGGACATTATGGGGGTGGCCAAAGCACATCTGGAGCGATTGGCTCAGCGCACGGGGGAAGCCGTGCATCTGGTCATCCGGGATGGTCAGGACATCGTCTATATCTATAAGACCGAAAACGGTCCGATGCGGATGTCCAGCCGAGTCGGCCTGCGCAGTCCGCTGTACTGCACCGGTGTGGGAAAGGCCATTCTGGCCACCCTGCCGGAGGCAGAAGTCGAGGCGATCTGGGCGCACAGTTCCCCCAAAAAGCTCACGGGCCGCACGGTGGCAGACCTGCCCCATTTGCAGGCGCAGTTGGCCGAAGTACGGGCCAACGGATATGCCATCGATGATGAGGAAAACGAGTTGGGGGTACGCTGCGTGGCGGTGGCGATCCCCGGACCGGACGGTCAGGCGGAGAGTGCCTTCTCCATCAGCGGCTTGGCACCGTATATGACCCCGGAACGGATTCGGCGCATTGCGGCTATGGCGCTGGATTCCCGCACCGATATTTTGGCGGATCTAGGGATTGCCCAACATCACTAAAAACTGAAAACGGGGCGACTCCCTTCCTAGGGAGCCGCCCCGTTTTGGCAGCGGTTAGGCGCTATAAAAATGTTCCATAATGGAAAGGAATGTGTCCAGACTGCGCTCGTTAAATTCCAGAATCAAAATATCGCAGCCGGGCTGCTCGGCAATGGCAGGGTCGAAAGTGTCGATGTGTTCCCGCCAGCAGCCCTCAAACCGGGCTTCCAGATAGGGCATGTAGTATTCGCTGAAGGAATCCCCGATCACCCGGACGATGCGGCTGTCCTTTTCAAATAGGGTATCGTACCCCGGTACTTCGTAACGGTCCTCTGGAGGAAGCACGGCGTACAAAGCAGCCACATTGGCCATATCGCCGGTGGTGGTGCCGTTGGCGGCTACCGGATATTCCTCCGGTGCCAGCGTAGGCATGCCCAGCGCCTCAAAAATACCGTCCAGTCCAATCAGCGCCCCCAGATGGTTCCAGTGGGGGTCGGTCTTATAGTAGAGCAGACGGTCGGGGTATAACTTGGCCTGACTGCGCAGGGTGCTGTAACGCCACACCACCGGCACGGTGGTATGAGATTGCAGGTAGGCGGCCATACGGTCGGTGCGGTTTTCCTCGTTGAGAATGGGGTATCCCTCCGGCATATATTCTTGGTAGATGCGATCCTTGCTGGGGGTCAAGTCCAGAACCAGTGTGCAGCCGTTTTCGGCCAGATCGTCATTGAAAATCTGCAAAGCCGCACTGGCATGGGCCAGTGTCTCCTCGCTGTCATCAATGACGGTCAGACCTTGGTAGTTGGCGACCGGCTGGGCGGCGGTAGGGCCGTCTTTGTAGAACAGCCAACCCTCTTTGCCGGTCAGGACTTGATCGCTCTGGCTGGTGCCGAACAGTTTATAATCCAAGCTGGCATTCAGTAAGACAAACTGGTACCGGAAAGGGGAATTGTCCACAAAAAAGTTGTCCAGATTGCGGCTTAGTTCCCGCAGGGGGCTTTGCAAAACCTGCGGCAGACCGGTCATCAGGCGATTCTCATGGCTGTCCATCGACAACTGCTTGGAAAAGATGTTGAACACCGCGAAGGACAGTCCCAACACCGCGCAAAAAATGGTGATAAACAGGGCTTGCGCCACTTTTTTCATGGGTACTGCCTCCTTAAAATTGGAAATAGATGAACGCACTGTACGTGCCAGCCGTCACTCGCATCAGTCCAAAGAAGAGCAGGACCAGCAAACCGGCCATCATGGGCAAACCGGGAGCCTTACGGGTGTACAATGCCTCTTTAAGACGGGGAAAGCAAGCCTGCACAGGGCCGCACAACAAGATGGCGGCAGCTAAAATCAAGAGCAGTTTGGTATCGGCAAAGGGGGCCAGCGTGTAGCCGGGGGCGCCGTCTTGCCAGTGGAAGATCCCCCACCATGCGGCAAGTCCCTGTTGCAGCCCCGGCGCGCCGAAAAGAATCAGCGTCAGCCATATGGCTGCTAAGGTGTACAAATGGCGGAAGAAGGCAGGCAGCTTTTCCAGCAGGCGGAGCAGACCCAGCCGCTCTATACAGAGGAGCAGTCCGTGCAGTAACCCGAACGCCACATATTGCCAAGCGGCACCGTGCCATAGGCCGGTGAGCATAAAGACAATAAGCAGATTCCGACAAGTGCGGGCCGTGCTGCAATGACTGCCGCCCAGCGGAAAGTACAGGTAATCCCGGAACCAACTGGATAGGGAAATATGCCACCGGCGCCAGTATTCCCCCACACTTTGGGAAAGATAGGGGTAGTTAAAGTTTTCCGGCAGTTCCAAGCCGAAAAAGCTGCCGATGCCGATGGCCATATCGCTGTAACCGGAAAAATCAAAGTAGAGCTGCATCATATAGGCCAGATAGCCCAGCACCAAGACAGGGGCAGGTACCGTTTCGGCGGGAACCGAGGTGACCCGCTGGTAGATTAAGGATAACTGGTCGGCGATCAATACCTTTTTAGAAAGACCGAACACCAGCCGTTTGATGCCGTAGCAAAAACGGTCGGCGGAAACCCGGCGGAGTTCCCCGCAGGGATCTAGCTGCAAGCGCTGCTGGGGGTAGCGCACAATGGGACCGGAAGGACCATGGCCGAAAAACGCCAAAAATACAAAGAAGCGCAGGGGATTGCGGGCAGGGGGGACCCGCCCGCCTGCTACATCTACGCAGTACCCAATCGCGGTAAAGATATAAAAACTGATGCCCAACGGCAGCGCCGGGGATAAGACCGGCAACAGATTGGGAAACAGGGCATTCACACTTTGGGCAACAAAGCCTGCGTACTTGAACACGCCCAATACCAACAGATTGCCTGCCACCAGCAGGATCAGCCAAGGTTTCTTTTGCTGAACGCGGCTCAGCAAAAGCCCCCCCAACCAGTTCCATGCCGTCATTCCCACCAGCAGTGCCCCACCGCGCAGACCGGACCAAGCGAAGAAAAGCAGACTGAACAGGGCCAGCACCACATTGCGCATGGATTTGGGTAAAAGCGTATAGAGCGCCAGCGAGAGCGGCAAAAAGACAAACAAAAATTGTACCGAGGAAAAGGTCATACCGTTGTCCTGCGTCTTTCATAAAAATTTTACATCTGTTTCCATTATACGGCGGCAAAGGGGATTCGACAAGGCTCGGGTCGTCAGTTTCAGGCAATTTTTTCACAAATTGAGGGGGATCGTGTTGGGGGAGTGGCATAGACAATCCATTCAAAAGCGACTATAATAAAAATATCTATGAGAAAAGCAAGGAGGCCGGTGATGGAAAACCTGATCTTCGGCGCTTTTGCCACGTTGGAAGGGTACCGGGAAGGGGATGCTGCTAACTTGGGCCGTGCGGTATATGACCGCTGTACGGTGGTGGCGTTATGCAGTGCCAAAGCCCAGAATCCTGCCTGCACGGTGGCGCTGGTGACCAATGCGCCGCCGCCCCAGCCCTACCTGCGCCAACTGACCGAGGCCGGGGTGGAAGTGTGGGATTGCCCCTTTGAAAGCTATCGGGTTCCGGCCGACACCAACTGGGCGTTGGCCTACTATAAACTGTGTGCCATGGAATGGGTATTGGCCCATCGGGACTTTGCCCATGCGGCGATGGTGGATCTGGATACCTACACCCAGTATCCGTTGGAAGACCTCTGGCGGGAAGCTGAGGAGGCCGTGCTGCTGTACCAAGTGCCCCATGCGGCCAGCCAAGGCATGGCACAGGCGATTTCGCACTGTTATGATGCGGTCTGCCCCGAGGAACCGCCCCATGTGCTGACACACTTCGGCGGGGAGCTGGTGGCGGGCAGCAAACCCCGGCTGCAAGCCTTTATGGAACAGTGCCGCCGCTATTTTGCCGACTTGCAGGCGGCAGGCATCACCCCCAAGGAAGGGGATGAAGCGGTCTGGTGCGGCGCAGCTTATCGAAGCCAGTTGGCCGGGCAGCCGGTGCGCGCCGCCAACGCGTATATTTTCCGCTATTGGCTGGGTGGGCGGTTCTATTTTGTATCCACCAATTATCAGTTGGATCCGGTTTGTGTGCTGCATCTGCCCGGTGCGGCCAAGGACCGGCAGCTTAAGCTGCTCTATCGAAGCTATACCAAAAATGGGCGGTTCCCCCCGGCACCGCAGGTGCATCGGCTTTGTTGCCTGCCCGCAGCCCATCCGCCGTTGCTGCGCACCCTGTGGGTGCGGCTGCAGGCGCGGTGTTCCCCGTAATCGATAAGGAGAGACTATGTCGCGACGTACCCCCAAAGACTTGACCCAACGGTTGGAAACCGTCATTAAAACGCTCATCCCGCAGCGGGGCCAAAGTGCCGACGAGCTGGGGCCGATGATGCGGGCAATCAAGGCAGTGCACAGCGTGACCGACAACACGTCCACCTCGCCGGAGGATCTGGAGCGCCAGCGGGCGGCACAGGAATTGTTCGGCCGACTGGTGGCGCCATCGCTGGGCATCCGCAACGATGGCCTGACGGTGGGCAGCGTCCCTGCTGAGTGGGTCAGTCTGGAACATGGCCATGACCGGCGCCACGCGGTACTGTACTGCCATGGCGGCGGTTATACCTGCGGGCAGTTAGGCTACGCCCGCATTTTGGCCAGTAAGCTGGCCCTGTGTACCGGGTTCGACGTGCTCTCCTTTGAGTATCGGCTGGCCCCCGAACATCG
This sequence comes from uncultured Subdoligranulum sp., assembly GCF_937890665.1. Next base: position 5,101 of record NZ_CALADU010000036.1, on the reverse strand, counting down.
TTACCCCGCAGCAGTGCAGGATGCACTGGCGATGTGGGATTATCTGATGTATATGGGGTACGGTGCCCGGGATGTGGTGGTGGCGGGGGATTCCGCCGGCGGCAATTTGGCGCTGGAACTTTGCCTGAAGCTGAAAGCGCAGGGCAGGGCGCAGCCCCTGGGACTGCTGCTTTTCAGCCCATGGACCGATATGACGGCCAGCGGTAAGAGCTACCGTACCTGTCGGGATCTTGACCCACTGCTGACGCTGGAGTATGTGGAAGCAGTGCGGGCTGCCTATACCGGTCCCGAGGCAAACTGGGAAGATCCGTGTTACAGCCCTTTGTTTGCTGATTTGCGGGGGATGCCGCCTGCCCTGATTCAGGTGGGCACCAACGAGATTTTGCGGTCCGACAGTGAACGGCTGGCTGAAGCCCTGCAAAAGGCCGGCGGTTATGCAAAACTGGAAATTTATGAGGAGTGCTGGCATGTGTTCCAGCAGATGCCCATTCACCGTGCCGAAGTGGCGATGGAAGCCGCCGGCCGGTTTGTACAGCGGCTGATGTAAGCCGCTGCGATTGTGGCAGGAAAACGAGGAGTCCTATGGCCCAAGCATGGTACAAAGTGGATAATGTAGCCAAGGTGTTTTTGGCAACCACCACCCGGCGGGATCCGCGGGTGTTTCGCATTGCCTGTACCTTGACCGAAGAAATCGACCCGGAAACCCTCAATGAGGCACTCCGTCGTACGGCGCAGGAGTGGCCGCAATTTCAGGTCACGCTGCACCGCGGTCTATTTTGGCATTATTTTGAGTCCACCGAGCAAGTCCCGGTGGCCAATCTGGAAAATAAAGAACCCTGCGCACCGCTGTATGTGCCGGAACGGCGCAACAAACTCATCTACCGGGTCAGCTACTTCGGTGCGCGCATCAATTTGGAGATGTTCCACGCCATGACCGATGGCAACGGGGGCTTTTTGTTCCTCAAATCCATCGTGCGCAACTATCTGGCGCTGCGCTATCCCGACCGGTTGGGGAATGTACCCACCCCGAACAGCGCTTCGGAGGCCGATCTGGAACAGGACAGCTTCAAAAATTTCTACGAGGGGAATCGCCGCACCCATGCGACCAAACAACCCAAGGTCTATCACCTGCGGGGCGCGCGGCTGCCCTACGACCAACTGCAATATTTTGAAGGCCACCTTTCGGTGGGGGCTGTCCTTGCCAAAGCCCGGGCGTTGGGAGTCTCCATGAGCAGCTATCTGGGGGCCTCGCTGATGTTGGCCATCTATCAGGAAATGCCGTCTATGGAGCGGCGAAAACCGATCTCCATCAGTTTGCCGGTAAACCTGCGCAACTACTATCCCAGCGAGACGGCGCGGAACTTTTTCAATTCCGTTTATGTGACCCATACCTTGACGCCGGAGGATACGCTGGAAACCGTGGCGCCGGTTTTTGATGCCAAACTCAAGGAAGTTCTGCACCCAGAGACCATCAAGGCGCAGATGGATGGCTACGAAAAACTGGAGCACATGCCGGGCATTCGGCCGGTACCGCTTTTCATCAAGAATGCGGCGGTGCGCTTTTTCACCCGGCTGGAGGAAAAGCACGTTACGGCGGTGCTTTCCAACATGGGGCGGGTAGACGTAGCGGAAGAACTGCGCCCCTACATTCGCCAGTTTGCAGCTTTTTCCAGCTGCGAAGGGCTGTTTACCTGCGTTTGTTCTTACGGGGATGATCTGGTTCTGGGCACGGCCTCGTCGCTGCGCAGCACCAACATCCTGCGCCGGTTGTACCGCGGATTTTCTGCGGACGGGCTGGCGGTGACGCTGTATGCGACGGAGGTGGAAAAGTGAGAACCTGTCCCCATTGTCATATCCAGATCGGCGGCGATACGGCCTACTGCCCGTTGTGCCAAAACCGGCTTTCCCCCGCCGAGGAAGCACCTTGGTGGCCGAAGATCACGCCGCGGATCCGGCGATTCAGCTTGCTGTTCAAAGTTGTTGCATTTTTGCTGTTGGCGGCCACCGTGGTGGCTATGGCCATTGATTTTCTGCTGGTGACAGAACCCCACCACCATGAAAGCCTGCTGATGCTGGTCTGGGTGGTGGCTGCGCTGTTGGTGCTGCGCAGTCTGCTGCGCCGCCGCTACAACGGCCCCAGACAGGTGTTCCAGCTTTTGCTGTTGGTGTCGGCTCTGCTGATCTTTACCGATTGGTTCAATGGCTACACCGGGTATAGCGTGGATCTGGTCATTCCCATTCTGTGCAGCGTTACGTTGGTCTGCAACTTTATCTTTGCTTTTTGGCGCAGCCATTTTACCCAAAATGCACTGGTGTATATGCTGCTCAATATCGGTGTGGGGGTGCTGCCCTATCTGCTGCTTTTGTTCCGGGTGGGTACCGGCCGCATCGATGCCCACAGTATCCCATGGGTCATCTGCTTGATCATCAGCGCCATTACCTGCCTTGGGCTTATCATCTTCCAAGGCCGGGCACTGCGCAGCGAACTGGAAAAACGACTGCATATCTGAAAAAAGCTATACAAAACCCCCGTGTCCGATAGAACACGGGGGTTTTGCTTTTTTATCGTTTGTCGAAGGCTTCCCGACGCTGGGTGGAAAGGCGGAACATTTCCTCCAATCCTTCCCGATCATCCTCCACCAACTTCTGCCGCATGGTCAGCAGGGCATTGGTGAACATATCGATCTCGGAAATCAGGTTGTCCTTGTTCCACAAAAACAGCTCCGCCCACATCTTGTCGTTGATGCGTGCAATGCGGGTCAAATCCCGGAAGGAATCTCCGGTATAGCAGGCTAGTTCCGAATTGTCCGAAGCGCACATCAGACTTACGGCGATGGCATGGCACAGTTGGCTCACATAGCCGATCATATGATCGTGCTCGGCAGGGGAAAGCTCGCTGATGCGACGGAATCCCAGCGTCTCGGCCAGTGTGCGGCACCAGTCGATGCCGGCCTGCGTGTTGCGGGCGGTGGGGGTGATGATGAAGTTGGCCGGAGCAAAATCCACCTCGGCGCTGTGGGCGATGCCGCTGGTTTCCCGCCCGGCCATGGGATGGCTGGCGATAAACTCTACGCCGTCGGGCAGCAATTCCTGAATGGGCTCCACCACGCCGCGCTTTACACCCGAAACGTCGGTGACCATCGTGCCGGGACGCAGCAGCGAGCCGTAGCTCTTTACCCACTCCAACAATACGGTGGGATACAGACCGAAAATCACACAATCCGCCTCGGTCACCAGATCGGCAAAATCTTCGGTTTTACCGGCCTGAATATAGCTGTGACGCACGGCATAGTCCAGCGTCGCGGGGCTGTGGGTGATACCGGTGACACGATATCCTTTTTGGCTTAACACTTGCGCGTATTTGCCGCCCAGCAGGCCAAGGCCCACGATCAGATAGGTTTTGCTTTTGTCTAACATGGTATTCACGCCCAAACTTTATTCAAATTCCACTTTGGCGCCCAAGCCGCGCAGTGTTTCCCAAAAGGCAGGCCAGCTTTTGTTGACGGCTTCGGCGCCGGTCAGCATTGCCGGCAAACCGGAAGCACAGGCGGCGACCGCCAAGGCCATCACGATGCGGTGATCATTGTGGCCGGACAGCGGGGCATTGGGGGCATGCAGCGCCACGCCGGTGATATGGACTTCGTCGCCGTCCACATCAATGCGGGCACCCATCTTTTTCAGTTCGGTCTGCATCGCTTCAATGCGGTCCGATTCCTTCAACCGCAGTCGTCCGGCGTTGCGAATCACTGTCTCACCGCTGCAAAAGCAGCCCAATGTGAACAGAACCGGTCCCAAATCGGGACAGTCTGCCAGATCGATCTCGGTGGCGCGCAGCAAACTGCGGGAAAAGCGGTAGCCGCCCTCCACAGCTTTGAACTTGCCGCCGCAGCGCTGCAGGATCTCCAAAATGACCTTATCGCCTTGCTGGCTGTCAGGGTTCAGTCCGGTGATGGTAATGCCGCCGACTACGCTGCCCAGCACGGCCAAAAAGGCGGCCTGACTGTAATCACCCTCCACGGCAAAGTCGCTGGCAATATAGCGCTGCGGAGCGGCAACCCGATACAGGACACTGCCGTTTTTGCGGGCCCGAGAGGTTACCTTGATGCCGAACTGCTGCATGGCAGCTACGGTCAGATCCACATAAGAGCGGCTCTCATAGGGGGAAAGTACTTCGATGGTACTCTCCGATTCCATCAAAGGCGCCGCAAAAAGCAGGCCGCTGATAAACTGGCTGGAAACATCGCCCGGCAGGGTGAACCCACCCGGACGCAGCCGTCCAAAGATGGTGATGCCGTTGGGGGACTGTTCGAACCGCAGCCCTTGCCGGTCAAAAAGCATCTGATAGACGGCCTGCGGACGGTCGAACAGCCGCCAGGTACCGGTAAAACGAACTTTTTGGGCCGTCAGGCTAAAGAGAGGAATCATAAACCGCAGGGTGGAGCCGCTTTCGTTGCAGAAAACCGGCCGAGTTACCGTGACAAAGCCGCTGGCATTGCCGCGGCCCGTGATGGTGACGGCATTTTCCTCTTCTTTGATTTTGGCACCCAACTGGGCCGCCGCGCCCAGTGTGGCGCGGATGTCCTGACTGTATTCAATATTGGTGATGTGGCTCACGCCGTCGGCCAAGGCAGCGCACAGTACAGCGCGATGGGCGGCGCTTTTGCTGGGGGGCACGGTGGCCGAACCGCTCAGACGGCTGACGTAGAGACGCGCGTTCACGCTTACATCTCCCGGCCGATGGCAGCAGCCACTTTCCGGCACATGGCAATGGTCTCGGCAAACTTGTCGGGTTTCAGGCACTGGGCACCGTCGCTCCAGGCGCACTGCGGGTTGTCGTGTACCTCGATCTCCAAACCGTCGGCGCCTGCAGCCACAGCGGCAATGGCCATGCTCTGCACGTACTTGTAGTCACCGGTGGCGTGGCTGGGATCTACGATGATGGGCAGGTGGGTCTTTTCCTTGACCACCGGCACAGCCGAAAGATCCAGCGTGTTGCGGGTGGCACGCTCAAAGGTGCGGATGCCGCGCTCGCAGAGGATGACCTGCTCATTGCCGCCGGCCATGATGTACTCGGCGGACATGATCCATTCCTCGATGGTGT
>NZ_CALADU010000035.1 GCF_937890665.1 uncultured Subdoligranulum sp. | reverse complement strand
TTGCGGGCAAGACCGATCTGCGCATTGGTCGTGGCATCGGTTTTCTGCCCGCACAGCACCAAAAGCGGGCAGCGCAGGATTTTTTCGCGGATGATGTCGTTGTAATCGGCCCGCTCAGTGGGGTCGGCCAGCACCAGATACTGTCCATCCTGAATAGGCGGGCAGATGGGTACATAGCCAAGCGTGTACAATGCACGGCAATAACGGCGCAACGTCTCGGATTTGGTGGTGGTTGCGGCACAAATAAAAGCCCAAGGTCGTTTCATATCAGTGTTCTCCTTTCAGATTTCACATAAAATGACGGGCAGGATTCCAATAGGAATCCCACCCGCACGGCTTATCTCTGGGCATGGATTCCTATTGGAATCCACCCCGGTTTACTTGACTTTTGCGCCCGCTTCCAGCGCAAATTTGACCCGGTCGGTGCCAAGTTTGTAGTAGGCTGCGGTTTTCTCGATGCCTACTGCCTCGTACCCTTCCCGCACAGCGGCCAAAATGGTTGTACCCGCCCCAGCAAAGGGGTCGAGGATACGCCCGCCCGGCTCGCAAATCTGGACAATGTCCCGCATCAGGGGCAGAGACTTTTCGGTTACATGGATGCGGTTGGCAGGGTTCGTGTGCCGAAAGACGCCAGGCAGGCAGCCCACGTTGCGCTGCAGGGGCATGGCCTCCTTCGAGCCCCATACAATGAACTCTGCCTGCTGGCGGAAGCGGCCCTTCTGCGGGCGGCAGGTGGCCTTGTCCCACACCGCGATGCCGCGCCAGATCCAGCCCGACCGCTGCAAGGCGTCTGTCATGGAGGGCAGCTGCCGCCAGTCAATAAACAGGCAGATGGGCGCGCCGGGACGGCACAGGCGGTAGGCTTCGTTCAGCCAGTCGGTCATGAAGTTGGTCCAACTCCGCTGGTCCATCTGGTCACCCGCAAAGTCCGGCAGGGCTTTGTCGGGGGCCATCGAGCTGTATTTCTGGTTGGTCGAGCGGGTCTTTTCGGCGGGCGGGCTGCCGCCGGAGGCGTAGGGCGGGTCGGTGATGACGGCGTCAAACACGCCGTCCTGCATCCCGCGCATCAAGCGCAGGCAGTCGCCGTGCAGGATCGTCCATCCGTTGCCGCCGGTGTGTTCTGGCAGTTCAAACTTGGGCTGCGGGCCAAATACAATGTTGGTTTCGGGTGTTTTGGTCAAAGGCATCTTCCTTTCCGTTAACGTTCGGGTGTGTTGCGGTTTTTACCATCACAGCCAGGGGTCAGGCCGGGGTCGCGGACGATGGCGGCACCGCGTTCATTGAGGCCAATCAGGCGGCGGGTAGGATTGTCCACCGTTTGGCCGGGCAAGATAAAGCCGCGGCCATACACCACGACGCTGCCCGACAAATCCCCCATGACCACGCTCTGGCCGGTCACCACCGGCGCGATGTGGGTAGCGGCATTTTCACGGACGCGCGCATTGCCACATACAATGGCATCGTTGCGGATACAACCGGCCGTGAGGATCGCATTGTCACAGGCAACGGCGTTGTCGTACATGGTGCTGCTGCCGCTGACCAGCGCCAAGTCCTGTGCCACAGCCCGATCATGCAGCTGTGCGCCTCCGCAGACATTGGCTTCGTCCCGGCTGATGGAATCATCATAGAGCCAGGCGTCGTCGCTGTCCTGTGACAGGTTGGCTTCACTCTGCACATAACCGCCGAGGGTGCCGGCCGGCACATCGGTCCCAACCTGCCGCAAGGCGCGGATGCGATGGAGTTCCGGGTAGACCGGGTGAGAAATGTCGGTGATCTCATACTTTTTTGCAGGCTGAGAAGATTTGGTTTGCTGCGGTGTATGCACCGCGGCTTGTTCCAACTGCGGTTCGTTTGCAACCTGCTCCACCGTAAAAGCAAACCGCTCCTCCTGCCAGAAGTGGACATTGAGGTTGCCGTCCTCCACCTGGATGTCTCTTTGCTCAAAACCTTCGCCCCAGCCGTCCGAATACTGGCCGGAAAGGTACTCCTGCAGATCGTTCCAGCCGCGCTCGGTCAAATCCTCATCCACCACAACGGTGGCGCAGCCGCACAGCTCCCCGCCGCGTTCCTCCACAGAGATTCGGATGCTTTTCACATGGGCAGCCAGATAGGGGCTGTTCTCATCATCGAGATACTGTTCCAGGTGGTCGCCCTCCCGCTCGATCTGTTCGGAGATCGCTGCCGCGTAGTCGGACAGTTCATACCCGCTCAATTCCACGAGCTCATCTTCCTGCCAGAACCTGTTATCGTCCGGCAGAAATTCTGCCGTCAGCGGGGAATACAGTTTGAAAGTCAGGTTTTCCATTGCTTCACCTCACATTGTCTTTGAATTTGGTTTGCGTTCTTGCACAATTTTTCGCTTTATTCTTTGTGCGGTATTCCAGTGCCGCCTGCGCCAGGTCGCCATAGTCAAAGCCCTCGATGGGCGGCAGGCGCACCGCCACCTGATACTGTTTGCCATACAGCCTGGCCAGCGCCACAGCCGCGGCGCGGCCGGGCGGATCGTTGTCCAGGCAAAACTCGATTTGTCAACAAAATCGGCATCTACCGCATCCCCGGCAAGCGTCATCTCGGCCATTGCGTCGATGGCCGCTTCAAACACAGCCACCGTTTTGCTTTTCGCCGTTGGTTCGATGCAAAACCCAAACCGCTTGTCGCTGCCGGGGGATTCCGCCTTGAACTGTTTACCGTAGGTGTAGGTGCCGCGCAGGGCAGCATAGCGGGGTGTTCCTGTTTCGTCCCGGCCCACAAATACACAGTTGTGGTAAGGCAGGCTCTCGTAGAGGATGCCGGCTTTCAAGCAATGGTCGATCACAGGTTGTGAGATACCCCGGCAGCGCAGGTAGGCTTCCACCCGCGTGGTGGTCGGCGACTTTTCCGGCGGTTTGAACGGTAGACGCTGGCGTTCCACATCGGCGTGATTCTGCGGTATAAATGCCGGATGCTCATCGCAAAGGAGCTGCACCGCTTCCACAAAGGAACAGCCCTCCACATGGACGAGATAATCCAGCGCCGATTTACCACCGATGCCACGGCTTTTCCAGTGCCAGAGGCTTGACTCGCCGTTGATCTTGAAGCTGTCATGGCTTTTCAGTTCATATTCGCCGCGGGCACTGCTCTTGACAAGGTCGTCTGCCCGGTATCGGCGCAGGAACTCGATGGCTGTCATCCGCCGTGCGGCGGCGACCTGTTCTTTGGTGACGCCGGGCATCTCAGATCAGGGTCGCCATCAGCAGGCCGGTGTGGTCGAGCTTTTCCCAGGGCAGGTCCTCCCGCCCAAAGTGGCCGCCCACCGCTGTGCGGGCATAAATCGGCCGCTGCAGGTCGAGCTCGGTGATGATCCCGGCCGGGGTCAGGTCGAACGCGCTTTGCACCGCCACCGCAAGGCAGTCGTCCTCGCAGAGTAGGCCGGTGCCGAAGGTGTCCACCTCCACCGCCAGCGGCTTTGCCATGCCGATGGCGTAGGTCAACGTGACCTGGCATCGCCGTGCAAATCTGCTGGTGACCAGATTTTTGGCAATGCAGCGTGCCATGTAGGCCCCGCTGCGGTCAAGTTTGGTGGGGTCTTTGCCGGAGAATGCCCCGCCGCCGGTGGGCACAAATGGGCCATAGGCATCCACCGCCAGCTTGCGGCCGGTCAGGCCGGTGTCGGCATCCGGGCCGCCCAGCACAAAATGGCCGCCCGGGTTGAGGATCAGTTCCAAGCTGTCATCGTAGGGCATCCCCTTGAGAGCCGATAAAATCACGTTCTGCCAGATAAGCTCCGTGAGATCGGTGGGGTCCACTTCGGGGGCGTGTTGGAAGGATACCACAATGCGCGCCACCCGCACGGGGCGCTCGTCCTCATACTCAACGATGACCATTGCCTTGCCGTCGGGGCCAAACCGCTTTTGCCCGTCGTTGATGCAGGCCCAAGTCAACCGGCTGGTCAGGCGATGGGCCAGCACCACCGGCAGCGGCAGCATTTCGGGCGTCTCGTCGGTGGCATAGCCCACCACCACGCACTGGTCGCCTGCGCCGATGGCGTTGGGGTCGGATTCGGCGTCCAGCGGGTCGTTGACGGCGGCCTCAATGTCGGGGCTTTGGGGATGGATCAGGCTTTCGATCTCAAAATCCTTGGGATTGTATCCGGCGTTTTCCAGTGCCTCGCGGGTCAGTTTTCCAAGATCCGGCATGACCGTTGTGCTGATCTCGCCGGCCAGGACAATGTGGCCTTTGGTTGCCAGCACTTCGCAGGCCACGCGGGCGTTGCGGTCAAGGGTCAGACACCCGTCCAGCACCGTGTCGGCGATCTGGTCGCAGAGTTTGTCAGGGTGACCGGCGGTCACCGATTCGGCGGAATAAAAATGGGTCATAAAATTTCTCCTTTTATAATAATGTTGGGGCGCAGCCGTCCTGGCTGCGCCCCTTCAGTTCGTCGAAAAAGTCCGTCATGGCCAGATCGGGCTAAGGCGGACTTTGGTAAAATGGGTGAAAAGACCGGAAAAGGAAGCTGTAGTTTGGAAAGAAAAACCGCTTGTTTGCAGCCCCCTGTGTGAGGGGGGCTTCTTGGTTTTCCGCTTCTTTGTGGCCATCTTTTTCAAATTCCTGGCAGCAAATTTAAGTTTCACCCAGTTCGTCACCTGTGCCAAACCTCTGTATTGCGTAGATAGTGTTCA
>NZ_CALADU010000034.1 GCF_937890665.1 uncultured Subdoligranulum sp. | reverse complement strand
TTTTTCACCACCACCATTCATTTTCGGGGTTGACTTTTAATAGTTAATCTTTCTGATTTTAAACACTTTATTATACCACGTCGGCGGTATACGCACAACTTAAAATTCCTCGTCCAGATCGCCTTCCGACCAATGGCCATCCTGAAAATGTACGCCGCCGATGTGCAGTTTGGAGTGCAAGAAATGCTGCTCGTGGTAGAGGCTGAAATAGCTGGACAGCATATAGGAAACCGCACACACCAGTGCGAAAAGCGGCAGGCATTGGCCACCGAATACCTCCAGTCCCAAGCAGATGGAGGCCAGCGGGCTGTTGGTGCAGCCGCAGAAAAGGGCTACCATGCCCAGTGCGGCCCCCAAGGGGGCGGGCAAGCCCAGCAACGGTGCCACTACACAGCCGAAAGTGGCGCCGGTAAAGAAGATGGGGACGATCTCCCCACCCTTGTAGCCGGCCCCCAATGTCAAGGCGGTGAACAGCATTTTGCAGGCAAAGGCCCAGGGCAGAGCCTGCCCTGCGATGGCGGCAGCAATGACCGCGCTGCCGGCACCGTTGTAGTCGGTGGTGCCCAACAATTTGGTCAAGGCGATGATCAATACGCCGCCCACGACCACTCGTAAATAGGGATTGGGGAAATATTTCGTATACAGTTTGGGGGCGGTGTGCAGAAGTTCGCAGAATACTATGCTCAGCCCAGCCAGCAATATGCCCAGCGCCAACACTTGCAGCAGCGTAACGGGGGTGGCCTCTGCGGTAGCGCCTAGCGTGAAGGCCGTAGGAGAGCGCCCCAATCGGCTGCTGATCCAGACCCCCAGCAGTGCGGAGACCAGACAGGGAAGAAGGGCGGCATATTGCATGGAACCCACATTCACCACCTCAATGGTAAAGACGGTGGCTGCCAGTGGGGTGCCGAAGATAGCGGAAAAGGCACCGGCCATGCCGCACATTGTCATGAGACGGCAATCATGGCGATTCAAGCAGAACAAACGTCCCACCTGACCGGAAACGGAACCGCCCAACAGCAATGCGGCGCCCTCGCGACCGCTGGAACCGCCCAACAGATGGGTGGTTACCGTAGAAAAGAAAATCAGCGGAGCAGTGCGCAGCGTGAGCACCTTGCGTTCCCGCACAGCCACAAATACCTGATTGGTGGAACCACCGCCTTGGGGGTCAAAACGCCGGTAGAGAAACACGATCACAAGGCCGCCCACCGGCAGCAGATACAAAAGCCAGCCCTGTGCAGCGCGGGTAGTGTTGGCCCAGTCGAGGGCCAAGCCGAATGCGGCGCCCAGCGGTCCGGTCAGACAGCCAACCAAAATCGCCAGCACCAGCCACTTGAAGCAGACACGTAGGTACCGCGCGACGCTGTGAAGGGTTTGCTGTAAGATTGCCATAAAAAATCCTCCCCCCAAGTGAATCTTTTCAATTATACCTTCTTCCTACGGAAAAGACAAGTTGAAGAAGACTTCCCATTTTGAGGGCGGTGTGCTATAATAAACTAAATTCTGTCAATTTGCGCAAGATGTACAGGAGGGAATTTTTCGCCATGAAACGACTGGCCATTATCGGAGCATCCTATCTGCAAGCACCGCTGATCCAGAAAGCCAAGGATCTGGAGTGCGAGACCCATGTGTTCGCCTGGGCGGCGGATGACGTGGGGGAAAAGATGGCGGACTATTTTTATCCCATCAGCATTATAGAAAAGGATGCGATTTTACAGAAATGTCAGGAGATCGGCATTGATGGAATCTGCACCATCGCCAGCGACTTGGCGGCGATTACCGTGAATTATGTGGCGGAAAAGATGGGACTGCCCGGCAATGGGATGCGCTGCTGCGAAAAGTCGACCAATAAGCACAAAATGCGGGAGGCTTTTGCCGCAGGCGGAGATCCGTCCCCGAAGTCGGTGCTGATCGGCCCCGAGACCGATCTTTCGGTGTTGGAAGGGATGCAGTATCCGCTGATTGTCAAACCTACCGATCGCTCCGGCAGCCGCGGCATCACCGAGGTACAGCGCCCGGCGGGGCTGCAGGCCGCCATCGTCCGCGCACGGGAGCAGAGCTTTGAAAAGATGGCTTTGGTAGAAGAGTTCGTCACCGGACAGGAATACAGCGTGGAATGCGTCTCTTATCAGGGGCAGCACCACTTGCTGCAGATTACCTTGAAATATACCACCGGTGCGCCGATGTATATTGAAACCGGCCACATGGAACCGGCCCCGCTGACCGCCAGTATGCATGATCGGGTGCGGGATGTGGTTTTCCACGCATTGGATACTTTGGAAATTCGCAACGGTGCCTCCCACAGCGAGCTGAAAATCGATGCGGCGGGCAATATTCGTCTCATCGAGATCGGCGGCCGGATGGGTGGTGACTGCATCGGCAGCCATCTGGTGCGGTTCACCACTGGCTGGGATTTCGTAGGGATGGTGGTGCAGATCGCGCTGGGACAAGCCCCCGATATGACGCAGGGTCCGCATTATGGGGCCTGCGGGGTGCGGTTTATCTTTGGGGCACAAGATTTGGAAAAGCGGGAAGCCCTGCGCCATGCGCCCGGTATTACCATGCTGGAGGAAAGTCCCATCGACCCGATGGATCATATTGTAACGGACTCTTCTACTCGGTTCGGATATTATATCTTTGCTGCCGAGGATCCGGCGTGCCTGTGCACATGGATGGAAAAATAAGAGGAAGGAACTTCAAACCCTCATGCAACTGCTCAGTTTTGTCATTCCCTGTTACCACAGTGCTGCCACGTTGGCGGCTGTGACGCAGCAGATTCGCGAAACGGTCCAAGCAGATGGCCGCTATGCGTATGAGATCATTTTGGTGAACGACAACCCCGCTGATGATACTTGGCGGGAGATTTGCCGTCTGAAACAGCAGGATCCCCAGATTTTTGGCATCTGTATGTCCCGGAATTTCGGACAGGCTTCGGCCCTCATGGCTGGGTACCGCCATGTACACGGAGATCTGGTGGTAAGTCTGGATGATGACGGTCAGACGCCGCCGGCCGAGATGTTCCGCCTCATCGATGCGATGGACGAGGACACCGATATTGTCTATGCAAGCTACCCCACCAAGCACCACAGCCTGTTCCGCAATTTTGGCAGCAGGGTCAACGATTGGATGGCCACTTGGCTGATGGGCAAGCCCAAGGATTTGTATATGGCCAGCTACTATGTGGCTCGACGGTTCATTATCGATGAGATGGTCAGGTGCGATAACCCGTTCCCCTATGTGGATGGGCTGGCAGTACGTTCCACCTCTCGGTTCAAAAACATCCCCATTGATCATCAGGATCGAACCGAAGGAGAAAGCGGCTATACCTTTGTCAAGCTGCTGCGGCTGTGGCTCAATGGATTTACGGCCTTTTCGGTCAAACCCCTGCGGGTGGCCACGGTAATGGGAATGCTGTTTTCGCTGGTTGGTTTTTTGTTTGCCGTGATCATCATTGTGCGGAAGATTTTGCTGCTGGATGCGATCGACGCCGGTTGGTCCAGTACGGTTTCCATTGTGCTGTTGTTGGACGGCATTTTGATGATGATGCTGGGACTGATAGGAGAGTATGTGGGCCGTATGTATATGGCCATGAACAAAAGTCCGCAATACATCATCCGCATGACAACGGCGGAAGCCGGCCAGCCGGAACCCCCTCAGTCTTGAATCAACAAGGGACCTTGGCCCGTACGGGTCAAGGTCCCTTGCTGTTTGTGTAAAGATATTAAGATGCGGAGGGAGCAGCACCGGGCAGTAAGGTGACCACATCCCGCAGCAAGACCAGCGGGTTTTCGCCTTTTTGAACCCGCAGGCTGAAATAGGGGCGGCCCAACGCGTTGTACAGCACCCGGTGGGGATACTGGTCCATCACAGCAGCGAGCTGCTGCGGTCCTACTACATCGGAGTAGAGGATCAACAGATCGTTGCGCTGAACGATCTCCACGATGCCCACACGCGCGGCGGTGACACGTACCAGCGAAACATCCACCAGCCCCTGTACGCTCTTGGGTGGGCTGCCGTACCGGTCGATCAATTCGTCCAGTACGTCCTCGGCGTCGGTGGTGGTTTCAATGGCCGCAATGCGTTTGTAGGCTTCGATACGTCCTGCGGGATCGGGAATATAGTCCTCGGGAAGGTAGGCGTCGATGGCAATATCCACCAGACAATCGCTTTTGTCGGGGGCCGGTGTCTCGCCGCGGGCGGTGGCAATAGCCTGCCCCAGCATTTTCACGTAGAGATCATAGCCCACCGCTTCCATATGACCGTGCTGGCTGTGTCCCAGCAGGCTGCCCGCGCCCCGGATCTGCAAATCCCGCATGGCAATGCGGAAGCCGGAACCAAAAGCGGTAAATTCCCGGATGGCCGAGAGCCGCTTGGCGGCTACCTCGGTCAGTACCTTGTCCCGGGTAAAGGTGAAATAGGCATAGGCTTTGCGGGAGGAGCGACCCACCCGTCCACGCAGCTGATACAACTGGGAAAGCCCCATGCGGTCGGCATTCTCGATGATCAGGGTGTTGCAGTTGCGCACATCCACGCCGGTCTCAATCAGGGTGGTGCAGACCAGCACATCGATCTCGTTGTCCAACAACTGTTGCCATACCGAGGAGATCTGCTCCTCGGTCATCTTGCCGTGGGCAATCCCGATGCGGGAACCCGGCACC
>NZ_CALADU010000033.1 GCF_937890665.1 uncultured Subdoligranulum sp. | reverse complement strand
CTGCCCCAGTCCGACTTGAACGGACGACACCCTGATTAACAGTCAGGTGCTCTAACCAACTGAGCTATGGGGCAATATTTTGTTCGCTGCTCGAGTCAGCTTTATTATTATAGCAACCATGTCCTGCTTTGTCAACGCTTTTTTTGAATTTTTTTACAGATTTTTGTGGCCGGCGGCAGGGCGTGCCTTTGGCAAAATCCGCTTGCGTTCGCCAAGGCCTTGCTTTATAATGAAATTACTTATAGAAATTTGTCGGGGGATTGCGGCTTATGGCAAAAATTGACGTGAACCAATATATGGAACAGTGCGGGGTACGCAAGGCGCGGTTCGGTGGGTATGAGCCGGAGGATGTGCGTCAGGCGTTGCGCGCACTGTGCAGCGACTATGAGCAAAGTTTGGCCAATGCCCAAGCCGAAACCCGTGCGGCGCGGCAGGAGAGCGAGGCGTTGCGGCGCCGCTGCCAGACTTTGTTGGGGCAGAACCAGAATTTGGCGGCCCAAAATGCCACCTTGGCCGGACAGGCGGACAAAATTGCCCGGCGGCAGGACGATTTAGAGACCCGCTACTCCAAAGTGCAGGAGCGCAATCATTCCTTGAGCGATCAGGTAGCGGTGCTGCGGCTGAAGAACGGGGACCTGACCCGGGAAAATAAGGAATTGACTGAACGAGCCGAGGAAGCTGAGGCAGCGCTGCGTATCAAAGGGCGCGCCCATGACGAAGCCCGCCAGCAGGTTTTGGCAGAGAAGGACAAGGTGATCGCGGACGCCCAGACCGAGGCGGACAAGATCCGGCAGAAAGCCAAGGAAGATGCCGATGCGCTGTTGGAGGAAACGAACCGTAAAGCGGAGGCCATCGATCAGTTGGCGCGGGAGCAAGCCATCAGTCAGGCACGGAAGATGGTGCAGGCGGCTACCGATGAAACCCGGGAGATTCAGAACGCTCACCGGCTGCGCTTGCAGGATCTGAAGAGCCGCATCGCCTCGATGGAACAGCAGCGGGACAAGCTGATGGAATTTTTCAGCCAGATGATCGGTGAACTGCAGGAAGCGCAGGACTATGCGCGGCAGAATACCCCCATTGTGCCCTATGAGGAGGATGTGACCGAGGTTTCTCCGGAGCCGCGGCTGGACTTGTCGGAGCAGACGGTGCGGGCGGCGGCTGCGGCTCTGCCGGAGAATGAAGCCGAGGAACTGTCTGATATGGACAAACCGGCAGTTAACTGCGTAGTAGCGCCCGGCTTGGACGAGGAGGAACCTGCCCCGCCCCGGACGGTGGAGCTGGTGCCGGAGGAGGAAACCAAACCCTCGCCGGAATATTTTGACACGGAACCCCAACAGCAGCCCAGCGACCCGCCGGAAATCGAGATCCCGGGGGCCATCTTCTCCTACCCGATTCTGCGGCAGGAGGGGGAACCCATTCTGGATGAGGAACCGCCTATGCACGGCCCCCACACGCCGGTGATGCCCGATTTGAGCGCCGACGAGGAAGAAGCCGACAGCGGTGACATCCGCATTTTGCCGGAACGCAAGCCGGAAGAAAATCCCCGCCGCAAAAAGGCGGTGGCGGCATTGCGCGGGCTGCGCAAAAAAATCGGCCTGACCGATTGATCGAACAGGAGACGGCGTGTGAAACACCTTAGCTACATACTGTCGGCGCTGGTGGTCCTGTGCCTGTGCCTGACGGTGGGCTTTGCGCCCTTGGCCGATACCACCACTGCCAACAGCAGTG
This sequence comes from uncultured Subdoligranulum sp., assembly GCF_937890665.1. The sequence goes on along the minus strand of NZ_CALADU010000033.1, from coordinate 1,234 downwards.
CGGGCAGTTTTCGGGTCGAGCAGGTCTATGTCAACGTACCCGAGATGGATGTCTTTTTCTATGCGCAGGACGCGGAAGGCAATTCCTACACGCCCACCGTGGTGCAAGCGGCGGGACTGGAATTGACGGTGGGGGACCATGAACTGGACACCAGCACGGTGGGCCAGACGGAAAGCCCCTTATGCTATTTTGTGGCGCTGGACAATGGTGCCGAGATTGACGCGGAAGACTTCCGCCAAATGCGGGGGGCCGTGTGGAATCTGATCCGCCATAAACGAGAAAATGACCAGATCGCCCTTTATACATTGGCCGGCGGGGCGCAGTGTGTGCAAACCGCCACCTCGGACGCGACGGTGCTGTATACAGCTTTAGCGGGCATTCAGCAGGTCGAAGGCGGCTTGGATGCTGCCGGAGCGGCCACCAAAGTGATTGGGGACATCCAGCAGGACTATCAGGCTCTGGCGCCACGCAAGGCCATCTTCCTGTGTACCGGCGCCCAGCGGATCGCTTCCAATCCGGCGCTGCTGGCAGGACTGATCGGGGATGTGAGCAGCAAATTCAACGTTGCCATGTATACCTTTGTGGGCAGCAGCGCCCCCGATACCTTGGCGGTGCTGGATACGTTGTCAGAGGGGCGCGTAGTCCCCTGCACGATGCAGCAGATGGGCAGTGAACTGCTAGCCAAACAAGAACTGTTTGCCACGGCGCTGGAATTGCGCACCGAGGTGCCGGAATCGCTGTATGGGGAACGGCAGGAGATCGTGACCCTGTCCATTCCCAGCTTGGGCAGCGCGGTGCAGAGCAGCACCACCGTGTATATGGGGTTTCGGATGGAAAAGCCGCAGGTCAGCAAGGTGGAGGTGCTGGACCGCAACACGTTGCGCCTGACGATGAACCAAGCCATTCATCCCAATGCCACCCGGCCGCAGTTTTACAAGATCGCCACCAACGACATCTGGAACTGGCAGGTACCGGTGAAAAAGGTGGAGATCAGCGAAGACGGGCGCACCGTGACGCTGACCACCGCGAATCTTTATAAAGGAACCTACCATGTGTCGTTGAATAAGGTGTCCAGTCGGTTGTCGCCGGCCAACGTGAGCACCCTGCGGGAACAAACCGATTTTACCATTGCCGTTTGGCCCCGGGACAATGGGTTTTATCTGGCCCGGTTCCGCACGCCGCTGCTGTTGGCGGCGGTAGTGGTGGCGATTCTGGCATGGAAGTGGCGGCGTCT
>NZ_CALADU010000032.1 GCF_937890665.1 uncultured Subdoligranulum sp. | reverse complement strand
TATCGGCCAGAGCAAGGCCCTGGACGGCACTAAGACCTACGACGGTTACTACGAAAGCTATGCTACTGGCTACCTCTGTGACGAGCACAACTACTACGTCACCCCCAGCTATGCCGACGAGGGTTGGTATGTGGAAAAAACCACCTTTGCGGATGACCGGCAGGCCGAAGGTGAGGATCTCGACAAAACGACCTACAGTGCCAATTACCACCTACACCGGGACAACGAGCTGGCCGAAAGCGATGACCAGGTGATGAAAGGGAACATTGAACTCACGAAACGTGTTTCCAGCACCGGTTCCAGCGATGGTATCAAGCTGCAGGGCGCAGGGTTCACCTTCTATTTGATTTCGGATTTGTCCAAAGAATCTCAGTTTGCCAAGACAAGAAGCGGCAAGTACATGATTCAGTCTATTCTGGATGCCTATATCAATCCGGAGTACAACGAATCGTCGCTGAAATATGATTTTTCGGAAGAGCGCCAGGCGGTTGCCAAGACCTACGAGATCGACGAGGACGAGATTGCCGCATATAATGCGACATTAACAGCCGCCGGTGATTACAGGAATGGTTCGGGCGACGGCTGGGTTGCGACAGGCCGTCCGCATGAGTATCAACTGTCCGAGATCTTCTCCAACGATATCGGTACACTGCGTGTGGAAGGTCTGCCGTATGGGCAATACCTCGTGGTGGAAACTACCACGCCGCGGGATGTTTTCCAGGCGCAGCCTTTTATCGTTGACATTGATCCGACTAATCCCACCAATCCGCAGTCCAATATGGCAACCCCGAAGGATGCTGTCCAGATCCCCTCTGGCAGCTATCAGGAATATACCATTCTGGACGAAGAAATCGAAGTTTACCTGAGAATCACCAAGATCGATGACGAAACCGGCAAACCGGTAGCGTTGCCGAATACAGCTTTCCAAATCTATTGGATGGACGACGATCAGGGAAATCACATTCTGGACAAGAATGGGAATCCGAAACTGGTTACCATGACGGACACCAGCAATCCCTTGCTGCCGAAAGTTATAGACACCTTCTATACCGATGATACGGGTATGCTGGTGTTGCCCGAAAAACTTCCCCTGGGCCACTTCCGACTTGTAGAAGTGAGCGGCCCGGACGGATTCTACAATGAGTGGGCAGCCTCCGCAGTGTATGAGGACGGCCATCTGCAGATCGACGATACCGGGCGTTTCGCGGACGGCAC
>NZ_CALADU010000031.1 GCF_937890665.1 uncultured Subdoligranulum sp. | reverse complement strand
GGCCATGGGATAGTAGTAGAGCGGCTTGATGCCGAAGGGGTCCCGGGCGCAGAACAACGTGCCGGCGGTGCGGTCCCATAGGGCGAAGGCGAACATCCCCCGCAGCCGGGGCAGCAGACCCCGCCCCCATTCCTCCCAGCCGTGAAGCAGTACCTCGGTGTCGGAATGGGTGGCAAAGGTGTGTCCGGCGGCGGTCAATTCCTTGGTCAGTGCCGAATAGTTGTAGATCTCCCCGTTGAAGACCACCACCAGATGGCCGTCCTCGTTGAACATCGGCTGGGGCCCGCCGTCCAGATCGATGATGGCTAGCCGCCGGTGTCCCAGCGCCGCCCGGCCTTCCACAAAGACGCCCTGACCATCCGGTCCACGATGGGCGATGCGCGCCAGCATCTGCTGCAGCACGCCGCCATCCGCCATGCTGCCGGCGGTGACAAATCCCGCAATTCCACACATTCGGTGTCCCTCATTTCCCATAAGCTGTTTTATAGTATGCGCAGAAATCCCCGGGCAACCATGGGTTGCGGGTTTGACAAGACGACTTGCTGGTGTTTCGCAAGGCAGTATGCTACAATGACAGTACCGAAAGGAGGCGGCAACGATGACGTTGGGGCAAAGAATTCAGGAAGCCCGAAAAAACAAGGGCCTCAGTCAGGAAGCGCTGGCCGAGCAGGTGGGGGTCAGCCGGCAGGCGCTGGGTAAGTGGGAGAAGGACACCGCCCTGCCCAGTCTGGAAAATTTGCAGGTTTTGGCCTGTGTGCTGGATGTCGGCGTGGATGAACTGCTGGGCACCGCAGCCCAGCAAAATGGGACCCCCGAACCTACGCTGACGTTGGACGCACTGCGGGCGCTGCTGGATGCCCGGGATGCCGACAAGCGCCGCCGCAGCCGCCTTTGGGGTGGTGCAGCGCTGGGTGTGGCGGCGGTGCTGTTCTGTGTTATGGCAGGGGCTGCGTACCAGTATAACCGGCAGGTACAGACCTTGGCGCAAAACTATCAGGCGGTGCAGACACAGCTCTCCCGCACGCAGGCAGAACTCTCCGACCAGATCGAGGAATTGCAAGCCGCGGTACGGCAGGGGGAGGCCACTGTGCTGGATTGGCAATGGCAGCCTACCAGCAAGGTGATCCATGATCTGGACGGGTCATGGGTGAACGTTCAGGTGGAGGTCACCCCCCGCACCGTCACCGACGGCATGACGGGCCAGTTGGTGCTGGTTCATCAGGGCGGCCCCTATGACGGTACCACCGAGCTGCTGGCCATGTCTCTGGGCACCGACGGCGTCTACCGGGTGGCGAACGACATCATCTTTCATATCGGAGAGACGGCGGAACTCGCGGTGCAGTGGCAGGACGCAGCGGGAACTGTCACGCAGGAGGCGCTGGGCACGGTGGATTGCAGCGAGGAGAACTTCCGGCCCCGGTTTGTCTGGGGAAACCCCGGCGGTGATTATAGCTATGGCTACCGAGTCCAAGAAACGGACGGCCAACCCCGGCTGACGCTGACCAGCTACCCGGTGGAACTGGAAATTGAACGACCCGTCTGGATGCAGGTGCAGGCGGTGACAGTGGAGCTACGGGTGAACGGTGCGGCCGGAGAACCGATGGCGAAAATCGAACTGGCTTGCCAAGGAACATGGGACAGCGGAGACGGCTTCCAAGGCGAAGTTTGGCAAGGAAATTTTTGGGAAGAGGAAACAAAAGATGGCTGGATTTGTCAGGATGATGCCGTGACCACGGCGGACCTGATAGTCCACCTGTACGATACGAGCGGCAACGTTTGGACCGATACCCGTCCTCTCTCTGCCAGATCGTAACGGAATAAAAATCCAAGACCCCGGCGCATAGCCAAGCCCATTTGTCATACACTAAGGCAAGGGGGTGATGGCGGTGGCCGGGGTCTTGCCTGTGCTGCTGGGGGGCGATGCCAACGTCTATGGTATGGCCCGCAGCTTTTATGAAGCTTACGGCGTGCGCAGTGTGGCGGTCTGCAAAAAGGCCCTGCCCGCGTTGGCCCACAGTCGGCTGGTGCGGGCGGCGGTGCAGAATCCCCGTCTGGAAGAGGACGCGGTGTTTACGGCGGTGCTCACGGCGCTGGCCAAGGCCCATCCCGCCCGCACCTGTCTGCTGGTCTCCTGTGCCGATGGCTATACCATGCAGTTGGCCCGCTGCCGGCAAGCGCTGGCACCCTACTACCGGTTTGCCTGTCCGGAACCCGCTGTGGTGGACGCACTGGGCACCAAGGAGGGTTTCGCGGCGGTCTGTGCGGCGCAAGGGCTGCGCACCCCCCAAAGCGTCACCCTGCAAGAGGGCGCGCCCCTGCCGGAGCTGCCCTTCGATGGACCGGTCATTGTCAAACCGGCGGATTCTCCGGCGTATTGGAACTGCCGGTTTGCGGGTAAGCGTAAGGTGTACCTGACCCACAGCATCGAGCAGCTGCAAGCAGTGGTGGCCGCGGTGAGACAGGGCGGCTACCGCGGGGCGCTGCTCTTGCAGGAGTATATCCCCGGTCCCGACACGGCGCTGAGCGTCGTCAATGCCTATTGCGCCCGGGACGGCAGTGTGCCGTGGATCGTGCAGGGGCAGGTATTACTGCAGGAGCGTACCCCCGAAGGGGTGGGCAACTACGGGGCCATCCTCACCGAACCGGCCCGGCAGGATACCGCTCTGCTCACGGCGTTGACGGAACTGCTGCGCCGTAACGGCTGGCGGGGATTTGCCAATTTTGATCTGAAATACGACCGCGCCGGGCAGCCGGTATTGTTTGAGATGAATCCCCGGCAGGGGCGTGCATCCTACTTCTGTACGGCGGCGGGGGCCAATCTGGCCCGGCCACTGGTGGAAGATCTGGTACAGCAAAGGGCGGTCACGCTGCCGGTACTGCGTCCATCGGTGTGGTATACGGCGCCTTGGGGGGCGGTGCGCCGGTTTTGCCCCAACAAAACGCTGCTGCGGCGGGCGGCCGCCCTGCGCCGCCGGGGCCGGGGCTGCCGCCATTTGCTGGCACCGGGGGAAGGACCGGCCCGCTGGGTCTGGTTCTGGGCACGTCAAGGCGGTTATTGGCGTAAATTGTACAGATACCGGCAAGGCACAAGCGACCTTGTCTGATGGGAAAAGGAGGCCCGCTATGTGCGGCATTGTCGGCTTTACCGAAACCACCCATGATCCGGCGGCGGCCCGCCGTACCGTCCAGCAGATGGCCAACCTGATCCGCCACCGCGGTCCCGACGGGGAAGGCCTCTATGCCGATGACCGGGCAGCGCTGGGACACCGGCGACTGTCCATCATCGATCTGGAGGGCGGCGGCCAGCCGATGTTCAACGAGGACGGCACCTTGGTGGTAGTTTTTAACGGCGAGATCTACAACTACCCCGAACTGGCCCGTCAGTTGTCGGCGGCGGGACATACCTTTGCCACCCATTCCGACACCGAGGTGCTTCTCCACGGTTGGGAGCAATGGGGCAAAGCTCTGCCCGGCAAATTGCGGGGGATGTTTGCCTTCGTGCTGTGGGACCGGACCACCGGTACGCTCTTTGGAGCACGGGATCTTTTCGGCATCAAACCGCTCTACTATTACCGCAAGGGGGAGCTGTTTCTCTTTGCCAGCGAGATCAAGGCGTTTCTGGCCCATCCGGGGTTTGAAAAGCGTTTCAATGAGGATCGACTGCCCGATTATCTGAGCATGGAATATCTGCCCGGCGACGAGACGCTTTTCACCGGGGTGTACGAACTGCGCCCCGGCTTCAGTTTTCTCTGGCGAGAGGGACGGCTCTCGCTGGAACGGTACGGCAAGATCCGCTATCGCATCCGGCAGGACCGAAGCCCGGCGGAATGGGCCGAAGCCATTGATAAGGCCTTCACGGGCAGTGTGGCGGCCCACCGTCTGGCCGATGTGGAGGTGGGGTGTTTTCTCTCCGGCGGGGTGGATTCCACACTGACGGCTTGTAAGGCGGCCCAGCAACAGGAGGGGCTGCAGTGCTTTTCGGTGGGGTATGCGGAGCAAGCCTACTCGGAATTGCCCGCCGCCCGGGAAGCAGCTCAGGCGCTGGGGGTGCCTTGTACCGAAACCACCGTCAGTGCCGACCAGTTTTTTGCGGCCAATCGGGCCATCCAGTGGTACCTCGACGAGCCGATGCCCAACCCGGCGGAGGTGCCGCTGTATTTTCTCTGTCAATCGGCACGGCAGCGGGTCAAGGTGGTGCTTTCAGGGGAGGGGGCCGACGAGTTGTTCGGCGGGTATCCGCTCTACTGTCAGGGGGTGCATATGCAGGCGTGGCAGCATCTGCCTCGGGGACTGCGCCGTCTGTTGGGGCGTTGTGCTCCGGGATGCGGCTTTTTGCGCCGCGGTGCGCAAAGCCGCTGGCAGCGCTGTGCCCGGGCCAACTATGTGTTTGAAAGTCCCGAGGAACGGGAGCGCTATCTAAAACGAAAATTTTCTTCCCAGACACCGGCCCGGCGGTTCAAACCCTATTTTGACAAGGTGCGCGGTCTGGACGAAGCTACCGCGCTGCAATGGGTGGATTTGCAGACTTGGCTGCCCCGGGATATTTTGCGCAAAGCCGACCGGATGAGTATGGCCCACAGTCTGGAACTGCGGGTTCCCTTTTTGGACCGGGAGGTGCTGGCGGTGGCCATGGAACTGCCCCGTACCAAGCGCTGCACCCGGCGTAAGACCAAGGTGGCGCTGCGGGCGGCGGCGGAGCGCAGCCTGCCCCCGGCGCTGGCGGGGCGCAAAAAACGGGGCTTCCCGGTGCCGTTGGCCCAGTGGCTGCGGCAGGACACCTACTACACGATGGGGCGGGAAAAGTTTGTGGGCCCGGTGGCAGAACGGTTTTTCGATACCCGGGAACTGTGCCGTCTGCTGGACGAACACCGGGAAGGCAAAACCCAAGCTATGACCAAGATCTGGAGTTTTTATTGCTTCATTTTGTGGTACGAACTCTATTTTGTAGACCCGCTGCCGCCCCGTCTGTAAAAAAATACGAAAAAATCCTGTCGAAACCCCTTGACTTGCACGATCTTCTTTGCTATAATAACCCTCGCAGCATGCCCCTATGGGCACGAACCATGTGCGCCCGTAGCTCAGGTGGATAGAGCAACTGCCTTCTAAGCAGTGGGTCAGGGGTTCGAGTCCCTTCGGGCGCATTTCGTGGTGCCTATGGCGCAGTTGGTTAGCGCGCCAGATTGTGGCTCTGGAGGCCGAGAGTTCGAATCTCTCTAGGCACCCCACCAAAGACCGTGTAGGCCCAGCCCTGCACGGCCTTTCTTTTTTCGATGGGCCGTCGCCAAGCGGTAAGGCAGAGGACTTTGACTCCTCCATCCGTCGGTTCAAATCCGGCCGGCCCAACCAAAACAGCGTTGCGTTTTACGCAGCGCTGTTTTTCTTTTCATATAAGAACCACAAGCTATGCTTGTGGGCGAATATAGC
>NZ_CALADU010000030.1 GCF_937890665.1 uncultured Subdoligranulum sp. | reverse complement strand
GTCCGGGCGGCCGTAGCGGTAGGCGGCTTCTATTTTTTCGTAGATCATAAGCGGGCCACCTCCACGGGCGCGAACTGTTCCGCCAACTGTTCCGCCAGTTCCTGTGGCAGCGGCATCAGCCGACAGTTTTTATAACCAACGATGATAAGTCGGCCGTAGTACCAGCGGTCGAGATAATGCCGGTTCGGGAGGTCCTGCCCGGCAGCATTTGTGTGCAACGGTGCGGCGGGGTGCTGGCCGAACGGCCGCATATGCACCGGCCCGCCCAGCCAGCGTTCCAGACCTTGGCTGTCGTTCGGCAGCTTGCAGATCTCCGGCGCTTTGCCGGGGTCGATGACGATACCTCGCATGTTCATACGGGCACCTCCTCCAGCGCGAACCACAGGCCCAGCAAAGCGTTGAGCACCAGCATCGCGCCGATCAGCGCCGGGATATTGAGGGCGGCCACCGCCGCCAGAAGGTAGACCGCCAACATCGTGGCCGCGAACTTGACGGCGGCGCGAAGTAGGGGTAAAATAGTCGTGAGCACCATCCAATGCTCCTTTTCTCGGCCGTCCCGGTGTGCCAGCACCGGGGCGGTCATCTTTTTTTGCGTCATGGTTATACCTCCAGTGGGAAATATCCCGAAAATGTGTCCAGGCTCATGCCCAGCACTGCGCAAGCCTGCTGCGCTTCCCGAAATGTCCAGGGCGTGCGCCCGTGGATGCGCTTAGAAAGCGCCGTGCCGGATAAGCCCAGGCTCTCAGCCAAATCTTGCAGTTTCATGCCGCGCGATTTGACGTATGCGATAAAGTAGGTCATGTAGAGGTCACCTCCTTGCAGTCCGTACTATGGGACACATTGGGTTGCGGAATGCTGCACCTCGTCACGCTCCCTTGTCGTCTTTGGATTCCGCGTTTTCGGTGGTCTTTCGCGCCAAATCAAACCCCTCGACTATCCCCAGCACACGCTGCTGGATGGCCTCAGGCAAGATGTGGAGATTATCCACCATGGCCTGCACCTCTTGAACTTTTGCTTTCTCGGGCATAAGTCTCACCTCCTTGCGGTGGCCCCCGCCCCAGTGATACAATGGGCAAAAGGGGGCACGTCAAAAATGGATAGAAAACAACAGTGTGAACGGATCTTCCTTACAAAGCCAGAGCGGAAACTTCTCAAACGGATCGACCGGCGACCACATGTAAAACTGAGCAAGGAAGTGGTCGGGCCTCTTCTCGAGATGGGGCTTGTCGTTGCGGACACCAAAGGCACCGACCCGTTCAATCGACCGATACCCACAGACACTTATTGCGTGTCGGAGTTGTACCGGGTATACCAGGCTTATCTGGCGGACCGTTGCTTTTGGCTGTCCCTGAAATCCCTATGGCTCCCGATCGTGGTCAGCGTCATCACAACCCTAACAATAACCGGACTGCAATGGTCGTTGCCGAGGCTAATACAATGGTTAGCCAGTTCTCTTTGAAGAAGTCGCGCATCCCGTTCACCTCCTTGAAGTACAGACTATGGGATGGTTTAGGAAACAAACTCGTTTTCAGTCCTTCCCCTGCAGTAAATACTCAATCGAACAATGGAACATTTCCGACATGGCTTCCAACTTCGTTTGGGGGATGTTCCCATGTACCATCCAGTTGTAAACCGTTTTTCGCGTCACTCCCAGATTTGTGGCAAGCGTTTCCATTGTCATCCCGTTGCGCACGCGCTCAGCATTGATATTGGGATACGGCAACCTGTTCACCTCCTCTGATTACTCGTTTCGAGTAACTGCAATTATAATATACCCAAAACGAGTATTTGTAAAGTAAAAGAATACCCAAATTGGGACATTCTCTTTTGTGCATGTTGCCAATTCGGGTATTCTCAATTGACTTATTACTCAAATTGTGTAATACTTAGAATATCAACGGAGGTGTATCATGAATCGTATTGCGGAACTGCGTGTTAAGATGGGACTGTCGATGAAAGAAGCGGCCTCCAGGCTCGAAATGCCCTATACAACCTATGTGAACTATGAAAAAGGAACCAGAGAACCGAACTCTGAGACCCTTATAAAATTGTCCCGCTTTTTTGAAACGACAATAGATTATCTTTTAGGTAAGTCGGATGCTGACATGATTCCTCCTGGTTTCACGCCTCTTCCCGAGATGGAATCTGTCCCTCTGGTGGGACGTATCGCCTGCGGCGAACCCATCACCGCCGAGGAAAATCTGG
>NZ_CALADU010000029.1 GCF_937890665.1 uncultured Subdoligranulum sp. | reverse complement strand
TCAGAAAACTGGCCGGGCAACGGCGTTACGGAAAAGGAACCCGGCAACCTGCACGGCGGCAGAAGATATCTTCATTTCTATTCCGCAGCAGCACGCACGGTCACTGTGCAGCACAGCCCGGTGACGCTGCAGCCCGGACAATACACTTTCACTCTCTATATGCAGGGGGAGGGGGCTTCGGGCCGGATTTCCGTGGCAGCTGCGGATGGCAGTGAACTGGCCTCCGTAGACTTTGCCGGTACCCAGTGGGGCGACTGGCAGCAGCCCTTGTTGACCTTTACGCTGAAGGAAGAAACCGTCGTTACGCCGGGCGTCCTGCTGGACATCCAGCCCGGCGGCTGGGGGGCGGTGGACGATCTTTACTTGGGCAAACTAGGTGATCAAGCGGTGGACCCTACCCCCAATCCCCCCCAGGAAGACAACTCGTCGACCCCGACGCAAAACCAGCAAAATGTTACGGTCAGCAGCACATCCAAACCGGCAGGCGACACAGCTGCGGAACCCGCAGCTGCTGCCAGCGGATCTGTTGCTGCAGTTCCTCAGACCGGTGACACGCTGCCGGTGGCTGTACTGGCACTGCTGACGGTGCTTTCGGCTGTGGCGATGCTGGGCTTTACCCTTCTGCGCCGAAAAGAATAAACAATATTTAAAACCGACAAAGCAAGAGGCCACACGGAACCGTTAAGGAACCGTGCGGCCTCTTTTTGGTTAAATGCCATGCTCTTCGGCAGGTGTTTGATACTGCGTTTAAAATCAAACCTTGTTTCGTGATAGAAAACAAAAAAAGCGATAGAGGAAAACCTCTATCGCTTCGTGGCTGCCCCAGTCCGACTTGAACGGACGACACCCTGATTAACAGTCAGGTGCTCTACCATGTGAAAAGTGGTGAGGGGCTAATGCTACACAAAAAATATCTTTAAAGCGACGAAAAGTGGGCGACAACGGTAAAGGTTGAGAAAATTATGCGGATAAAACTGCTGAGAAAACAGCCAAATGGTAGGTTCGAGAAAGCAAACCAGCCAACGAACTGAGACTAATATTATAATAGCATACAGCGAGAATATTACAAGTTGCATTTACTGACGAAAGAGGGGAATATCAAATCATGAAGATCGGGAAAAAATTCGTCAAATTCGTCGACACCGACACATGACTCAACGAGAATTGGGCGAGCGGATTGGGCTGCGAAAGAATGGGGCAAATCGCATCGCCCAGTATGAGATGGCGTATCGAACCCCCAAACGTGACCAACTCAATAAAATAGCTCATGCTTTGAACGTGCCGGAAGAAATGCTTTTCTTGGAAGCGGATGAAACGCTGCAGGCATTGCTTCACAATCTGCTTTGGTTAGATCAGGGCGATACCAACCTTATTGAATTATCCCTTTTAAACAAAGATAATTGGTCACAATCTTGCAACCGGACAGAAAAAGGCTACGTAGTCATTGTAATACATGATGAAGCCGTCCAAAATTTTCTTAGAGACTGGCGCACCGAAAAATCACGCCTTGAGGCTGGAGCAATAACTCAAGAGGATTACTTCGATTGGAAAATCCGCACCCACGTTGTTAACCACTGCTTAGGCCCAGCTGCGAGAGCAACTGACTCTTAATCAGTGGGTCCTGGGTTCGAGTCCCCGATGGTGCACCAAAATAAAGCCCCTACGGCGTGTCCCGCCGTAGGGCTTTTATTTTGGTTGCACGCTCGGAGGACTCGAACAGGGCGACGGCACCGCAGTGCCGGAACCAACAGTCCAGTGGACTGTTGGTTAGCCCGCGGGAGAGTCCCCGGGGAATGGGAAAGGGAGCAGAGCGTGCCGGGGGTAGAGATGTTGCCGCTACGCAGCCTTACGGAAAACGTAAGGCTCTTTTTTTATTGCTATAATCCAGAAAGTAGAGCTGGTGCACCATCGGAGGACGAGAACAGCTGCGGAGGCGACCGCCGCCTGCGGCGGAAACAGGGAGCCGGAGCAGGGGCAGCGGTCGCAGAGGACAAGCCCCGTCCCAAGGGGCGCCGGCCGATGCGGGCACCGCAACCTGTAGGGCCCCGCCGCCTTGCGTACCGGCGGGCAAAAACGGTGCAGTGGACCATTTTAGAGCGCAAGTCCCTCCACAGCCTGATTGGCCGGAAAGGGGGCTGTACCATCCCCTTCGGGGCGGGCTCATGTGTCGTGCAAGCGCTTGCATTCGCCTCGCGGGGATCGGTCGCTAATTTTGCACCATACTGAAAAATCCGAACGCATACTTTTTGTAGATGCGTTCGGATTTGTGTTTTTGTAGGTTTGGTGATGCGATTGTGATTACACCCGATAATGTCACAGACCTTATGGGGTACCCATCGGAAGGCTTTTGAAAGGCCAAGAGGGATATCTGTCGCCATTTTTGTGAAAGGTACATACCGCGTTGTAACAAAATGTGATTATTCTTTCTTGCTTCGGCGTCAAGAAACAAAATGATACAATAAATTGAAAAAGGGCGACCTTTTGTCATTGTGGAATACAAAGGAATAATCTATCATTGAATTGTTGGAATTGCACGAATTCTGGCTTTGTTGGTTGAGAATAACTGATGAAATGGCAAGGGGGATAGTAATGCTCAAGTCTATCTGTGTGAAAAATCCGGACGCAATTACGCTGCGAGACTGTTTCGGCGCAACGGCGCTGTCTACTGTAAATGGTCTCTGTACCGTGTTTATGTCCAGCATGTTTATGCAGTATATGACCGACTACGCCGGGCTGGGCGCTATGGGAGCGACCTTGGCTACATCGCTTCTTCTGTTTGCGCGGATCTTTGATGCTGTGGATGATCCCGTTCAGGGATTATTGATGGATCGCGGGAAACGGACCAAAATCGGAAAGTACAAACCTTTTTTTCTCCTCAGCATACTGCTGACTGGCATTGGCTGTGTATGTCTCTACTCGTTCCCGTCCGAGTTTGTGTCCAAGCCCGTACTGGTTGTTGTGTGGGTTGTCGTTTTCTACTTTTTGTTTGATGTGGGAACATCCTTTTATAAGGATAATCTATTGTTCCGAACGATGACCAATGATCTCAACGAACGTTCCAAGCTGGTTATCGGGCCGCGGGTTTGGACCATGATCCTGGGCGTTGTTACGTCCGCCTTTACAGCTGTGCTGGTTGCGGTCAACGAACGCGTGGGCAACTATCATGACTCATTTGCCATCCTGATCACTGTTATTGTTGGTGCAGCGATGGTGCTCTCTCTTATTGGCTGGTTCCTTGTCAAAGAAAAGCACAGTGTGCAGGAAGAAAAGGCAGAGTCGGTAAAGTTTAAGGACTTCTTTCTTCTGTTCAAAAAGAACAAGCCGATGGTGGTCTACTATTTGAAATGCGTCTTTTCCGGTTTTATCTGGTCCCTTATTTTTGCCACACCTGCGTATTACATAAAATGGGGATTCTGCACGGATTTGGCCACCGGCGTCACAGACATGGAGCAGTATGGTGTCCTCAACGGCATTTCTTCCATGATGATGCTCGTACCACTCCTGTTTGGTGCAGTTATTGGCCGTCCGCTCTTGAAACTCTTTAAGAACAACCCGATCAAAATGACTTGTTTCCTTCTGATTGTGCAGTCTGTCGGCGGGGTGGTCCTGTTTATTACCCAGATGGCGGGCCTGCTTACGAATATTCCTGCGCTGTTCTTCATTACCCTGTTCATCATGGCAGTGGGGGTGGGAAGCGACTTTGTCCCGCAGTCCATGGTGGAAATGGAGATTATGGACTACAACATTTATAAAACCGGCAAGGATCGTTCCGCTTTGACAATGGTTGTCGGCAGCTTCATTGTCAAAGCCCAGGCGGCGCTTTCGGCTGCAATTATTGGCGCTGTGCTCATGGCAATCGGCTACAACGTTGATCCCGTCACCTCCGAATACATGGGGGAACTGTCGCAGATCCCGACCATGCTCAATTGGTTTATCGTTATCATGGGCCTTGTTCCTGCCATCCTCGGTGTATTGTCGGCTTTGATCCTGCGGGCATACCCGATCAAGAACGATGAGCGCCGAAAAATCCGGGAATGCCTGGATCGCTGTAGTGCTGGGTAAGGCTCATTCCTCCGCAATATGTCGGCGGTATTCCAATGGGGT
>NZ_CALADU010000028.1 GCF_937890665.1 uncultured Subdoligranulum sp. | reverse complement strand
CGCATCATCGACGCCCTCAAGCGGGTGGATTTTGAGGACAGCGAGGTTCGGCAGCTTCTGCCGGGGCTGCCCTATACCTTGCCGCCCAAGCCCAATCGCCCGGATTTCCTGACCACCAGTTCGGCGTCCATCGTGGCGGCTGCCTGCGAGAAGGACCTGCCGGTGGCGGCGGCGCTGGGCAAGGTGGTGGCAGGCGTGGGACCCATCGTGGTACGGGAGGTCGTCTGCCGCGCTTTGGGCGAGACCCCGGCCTTGGCCTGTGATCTGACCAAGGACGAACAAAGCCGCTTGGCGGCGGCATTGGACGCCCTCAAAGAGGAACACGCGGCGGGAGGCACTCCCACGGCGGTACGGCTGCCTCAGCCGGACGGCGCCCCCAAACCGGTGGAGTTCAGCTTCTTTGTGCCGCAGCAGTACGGTGCGGCGGCGCTGCTGACCCAATATTCTTCGTACAGCGAGATGCTGGAAGATTACTATGCCACCAAGGACCGGGCCGAGCGTTTGCGGCAGAAGAGCCGGGAACTGTACAAGGCAGTACATAACATGCACGAACGTGCGGTGCGCAAACAGTCTGCCCGACGGGAAGAACTGGCGCAGTCTGCCAAGGCGGATACGCTGCGACTGTACGGGGAACTGCTGCAAGCCAACCTGTGGGCCATCCACAAGGGGGACCGGCAGGTGACGGTGCAGAACTACTACACCGGCGAGGATGTGACCATCCGGTTGGATCCGCGCCTCGGTCCCAATGACAACGCCCAGAAATATTTTAAAGACTATAAAAAGAAGCAGACCGCCCACGCCATGCTGCAAAAGCTGCTGGTAGAAGGGGAGGCAGAGATCGAATATCTGGCCACCGTCCTGTACGAGGTGGAATCCGCCCCCGGCGAGGCTGCTCTCAACGAGATCCGTGCCGAACTCAAGAGTCAGGGGTACCTGAAGTACTACAAACAGCGGGACCGCAAACAGAAACCGGCGGATTTCCTGCGGTACACCTCCAGTGACGGGTTCGAGATTCTGGTGGGCCGCAACAATCTGCAAAACGATAAACTGACCCTGCATACTGCTCGGGGCAAGGATTTGTGGTTCCATGTGCAGAAGGCGCCGGGCAGCCACTGTGTGGTGATGAGCCGGGGTGAGGACATCCCCGATACCACCAAGCAGGAGGCCGCCGAGTTGGCAGTGCTGCATTCCAGCCAGAACGGCGGCGCCAAGGTGGCGGTGGATACCACCGAGGTGAAAAACATCTGGAAAGCCAACGGGGCTAAACCCGGTATGGTGCTCTATAACGTTTATACCACCGTCTATGTCACGCCCCGCTCGGGTCTGGAAGAACAGTTGAAAAAACGCTGAGTTGTAAAATTTTTCGCGAAGCCACATGCCGCCTGTGCGGTGTGTGGCTTTTGTGGTATACTGAAGAAAAAACCGGTGAAATTTTTGTGAAGAGGTGAACAAAAATGAAACGTATGTTCTCTGTGCTAGGCGCTTTGTTGCTGCTCACGGCCTGTGCCCCGGCGGAATCGGCAGCCCCGGCGGCTACGCCCACCGTAGAACCGACAACGGCTCCCACCGCAGTGCCCGAGATGACACCTACCCCGGCGCCGTCCCCGGTGGCAACGCCGGATCCTTTGATGGAAATCTCGACTTGGAGCGGGGCTATGCCCGGACAGGCCCTTCAGTACACCATAGAGCAGGGGGAAGCAGAACTGGACCCGGATGTTACATGGCCGGAGGAGGGTGTGACCCTGCACATTATGGGCTGGAAAGGCAGCATGGAGGAGGCGGCGGAAACCTATGGCGTGCCGTTGGAAACCCTGCAGGCTTTGAATCCCGATCCCCGCATCGAGCAGGACGCAGAGGGCAATCCCTATTACAGCGAACTGATCCTCGAACAAAACTATCAGTTGCCCGACAATCCGGTCAAACGGGTGACGGTGGAAGTTCCGTGGATCGAGAATCGGTACGAGCGGTCCGGCACCTATGCGGTACCGGCTTCCCTCAGCGATCAGGCAGCGGCCTGCATGGCCACGGCATACTATTTTCAGTACGAACACTTTGGTATGCATCTAGGCATCGAACCGAGTGAACCGCTGCCGGACAACGATTCCTACTTCTACTATTCTACGGACGGGGCGATGTATACCTCGTATAGCGATCTGGAACAATTTCTGCACTGTGTGTATACACCGGACTACTGTGCACGGATCTTGGGTGGCCCGCTCGACCAGAGAGCGGAGGATGCTATACAACCCTATTATCAGGGGGAAGATGATACCATCTGTTTTCAGATGGGGGACAGAGGGTCGAATATTGCCTACTGCGGCAAGGTCTATACCGAACCTGAACTGCAGCCGGACGGCAGTCTGACCTTCTGGCAGCTCTCGTTGACCATTGAAAGTGAGGACTTTCAGGGCTGGGGACAGGACAAGGAGTATATTCCCGACACGGCCACCATCTTGCCGGTTCGGCTGGAACCTTCCGAAACCGGCTGGCGGGTGGATGAACTCTCACTGCCCAACTGATAAGGAAGAACTTTCAGAAAAAGGAGGGATGCACGATGAAGCAACGCTGGTGGATGGGGGCAGCAGCCCTGTTGCTGCTGACGGCTTGCACACCGCAAAATGCGGCGCCATCGAACGTACAGTCCGCTTCGGTGGCCCCGGCAGCAGAGGCTACGCCGGCCCCGACCTCTACATCTCAGCCGGGCTTGCCCTACGATGAAATCCGCACAGCGGTTCGGTATGATTCTACCCCGGCCCGCCCTTGTGAAGGATACTTTACCATGTCCCAGAACGGTCTGTGGGGATTGATGCGGGCTGACGGTACCGAGCTGCTTCCCTGCCAGGCCTCCTCACCGGTGAGCAACTGCGGCGCAGCCGGGGAATGGATCTGGAATGCACCCGTCGACTGGGACACCTATGAAGCGTATGTGAAAAAGCTGAGCGCTTCGGGAGACGGCACGCTGTGCGGCGGCCATGGTGGGTTCAGCTACAGCTTCTTTTACAATCTGGATACGCCCGGTCTGGATCACACAGCCACAGATCCGGCGGGAATCTATTGCTACCGCCGCAGCACGCCGGGACAGAGCAGCCCGCTGCGGGGAGATGACATGGAGGATGATCTGTGGGCGTTCTACGGCGATTGGCTGCCGGTCTATTCCGCGCATCTGGACCCGGAAGGCATGGAGATGAACTGGCCGGGGCCGCTAGTGGAGAGCACCCGGGGTGATGGGGTGACTGTGCGGTGGTGGTACATCAACCGGGACGGTGCGGGGCTGCTTCCGCCGGAAGTGGACCGGGCCGGCTGGTTCTTTTCGGAGGCTCTGGCTCCGGTAGAACAGAACGGGCAATGGGCGTATCTGGACCGTCAGGGCAATCTGGCAACGGAAGCGGTCTATGAGCCGGTCTGCGATTCCCGACGCGATCCCACAACAGGGGATTTCCTCGCGGAACCGGACTTCGGGGCCTATCTCCAAAACGGTTACGCCGCTGTTTGTCGGCAGGGGCGTTGGGGCTTGCTGGATGCCACAGGTACCGAAGTGATTCTCTGTGAGGAGGATGGTGTGGCTTGGGAGGGGACAACCCTCTGGGTCAAGGAGGGCAGTGGCTGGCACCAAAGGGCGCTGCCCTCGTCGTGAAGGAGGCCTTTTTATGAAAAGAGCGATGCTTGGCTTACCTTTGCTGCTTCTTGCGCTGGCTGGATGCGGCGGCAGACCATCAGAGGTCCACACAGGGGCGGGGACACCGGCACCTGTGGTGGAGGAAGAGGAGGAAGTGGCTCCGACGGCGACACCGACCCCGACACCGCAGCCGGATCTGACCTAAGACGAGATCCGCAACGTGGCCATCTACAACAGTGTGCCCAGCACGGTGATGGAAGGCTACTTTACGGTCAGCCAAGATGGCAAGTGGGGGCTGATCCGCGGGGACGGCACCGAGGTGCTGCCCTGTCTGGCCGAAGCGCCGGTGTTCCATTGCGGAACCCGGGGGCACTGGGTGTGGAACGCACAGATTAGCTGGGAAGAACTGGACGCCTACAGTGCGGCCCTGAAAGAAGCGGGCGAGCCGGAAATCTGCGGCGGCCACGGTGTTGAAACGGTGAACTTTGTCTATGATCTGGACGCACCGGGACGGGACATCTACGGATTCGACCCGAGCGCCATGCGTGCTTACTGGCTTTCCGAGAATGGGGGAAGGCTAGAGGAAGTCACCGACGAACTGTGGGCTACCTTCGGGGACCTGCTGCCTACCTATACTGTGTATGAGAGCAATCCCTCCCAGCCGAAAGTGTATGAATACGAAGACGGCACGAAACGGCTTTGCAGCTATGCGTATCGGGACAGCATGTGGTGGTCGGCGGATATACAGCTTGGCGGCTACTTCTTCGATGAACCCCTTGCGCCGGTACAGAAGATGGATGGGACATGGACCTACCTGAACCGGGATATGGAGGTGTGCGGGGCCCTGTATGAGCCGACCTATGACTCGGCGCGAGATCCGCAGACCGGAGCCTATACGGCGGAACCCAAGTATCCGGCGCCGATGATGAACGGATACGTGGCGGTCTGCCGGGACGGACGCTGGGGACTGCTGGGCCCTGACGGCACCGAGGTCATCCCCTGCGAGAAGGACGGCGTGGCCTGGGATGGAACGAACCTTCTGATCAAGGAAGGCGACGGATGGTATCGCACCGAACTGCCCGCCTGACGCAAAGAAAAAACCACCTGAAGTAAAAACAAAATGTATAATGTAAGCGAAAAATACATTTCGTATTTCAAAAACGACGGATTACCGTACAGGAGGTGCGGCTATGCAGAAAAAGTGGTATGCAGTTTCCGTGGCGCTCTTGCTGCTGACCGCTTGCGCTCCGGCGGAATCGGCTGTGTCGGAAACCACGCCTGCAGAGACACCGGCCACCACGGCGGCACCTTCCGCCACGCCGGAGCAGGCCGGTACCCGCTGGCAGGAGCAGGTCTCCTTCGACGATAGCTACACTGCCAGTCTGCGGGATGGCAGCGCCATTCCGCAGGCGGCCCTGCCCTTATATTATAAAGGTAGATGGTGGGGCAAGACTTGGGCGACTCTGGCCGAGGAAACCGGCTTGGCCGAGGCTGACCTGCGGGCGCTGAATCCCCAGATCACCGAGGCCGAGGATGGCGCCCTGCAGGCTGACACCAGCGAGCTGCTGCTCTCGGAGAGTTACGCCATCCCCCAGACACAGGAGGTGCTGGCGACCGTCGCGGTGCCGAGCATGCCGGAACCCTATCAGGAGCGGCACTATCCGCTGCCCGCTGCCCTGCCCCGAGAGGCCGCCGAGGTACTGGCTCTTTCCTATTATAATGCCGAGGCCGAGGGTCAGGGCTTTACCTGCGAGTCTGCCGGCGTGGGGGACTATCGTCAGGTGGTTGCGAGTTCCCGTTTTACTACCTTCTCGGAAGCGGAGGACTATTTCAGTACGATTTACACGCCGGCTGCATTGTCGGAATTGCTCCAGCCTCTGTCCGAGGAATCGATAGGGGAGGGGACAGCTTACTACCGGGAAGGGGCAGAGGACACGCTGCTCATGATGTGGTACCCTTATGACAGCATCATCCCCCAGTCCGGGTATACCTATACGGAACCGCAAACCCAGCCGGATGGCAGCTTGCAGTTCAGTGGGATTTGTATCGTCGTCACGGATGATCTGGGGGAACCGCTGCCGGAAGGAGCGGCAAGACTCTATTATGCACCCACCGTTCTGGCAGAAACAGAAGCCGGCTGGCGGGTGGCCACGCTGAATCCGCCCTTCTAAGGCAAAGAAGATCTTCTTTCGGCAAAACGCAGAATTTTTTCAAAAAAATTTAGAAAAACGCCCAAAAAACACTTGCAACGCCGGGAAACGTGTGTTATAATCAGTCTCGGCTGCGAAAGGCTTGGGCAGATTGCCTACAAGCGTTCTGCGCAAGCCGCGATATGCGTTGATGCGGGAGGTTGCCGTCACTGCCTTAGGGTGGCGGGTTTTTCCGCGGAGTATGTCCGATCTTAGAACCGGGCGAAAGAATTACGGAAACAAAGGGATATGTACGGCGCTGCATTCTGCGGCACGGACCAATGTTCGACTGACTTTGTGATGATTCTTTCCGGGAGAACTGTGCAAATACGGTTCACCGGATTTTGTCATGCGAGAAAGTTGAACGCCCGGAAACGTGTGTGGTTTATCGGCTCGCCTAAGGCACAAATTTTATTAGGAGGCGAAAGCAATGGCAGTCAAAGAGAAAATCAGAATTCGTTTGAAGAGCTATGATGCATCCCTGATCGATGCTGCGGCACAGAAGATCGTGGAGACCGCGAAGCGCACCGGCGCCCGCGTGTCCGGCCCGATCC
>NZ_CALADU010000027.1 GCF_937890665.1 uncultured Subdoligranulum sp. | reverse complement strand
AGCACAGCCCTTGGAGAGGGGCTCTAATAACTACTACTCTATAATACAAGGAGAGAAGTATAGGATATGAAAAAACAAAGCTGGTTCATGCTGCTGGTTGCAATGTTCACTGCAATTTTGCTGTGCGGCTGCAGCCAGTATGACGGCAAGTACGAGGATGAGGCGTTTCTGACTGACAAGGAAAACCATTATATGGGGATCATGTGTGGCGGCAATGCGAAGTCGGACGGTACCTACTCCCTGCATGCAGGCAGCCTTTCCGGCGTACAAAGTCTGCGCACCTTTACGGTGGAAAAGGACGATACGGTGTGCGAGGTGACTTCCACACTCACTTGCCAAAAGGGGCAGGCCAAGCTGCTGGTGGTGAATGCGCAGGACAGAACACTGGTGGTGCAGTGGCCGTTGGACAGTCAAGAGCCAATGTCGGTCACGCTGCCGGTAGGCAAATATGAATTGCGCATTGCCGGCAGGAGCGCTGGTTATGATGGGACCATCAGCCTTGTGCTAAACGGACAGCTTTCGGCGTGGGATGGCGTGTGGGAGGAAGTGCAGGCGTCGGCAGAACAAGCATTGACCGGAGGCTGGGACGAACTCTTCCGCGGGTCCATCGATTCGCTGCGGGAAAAACTAGAAAATGAGCAGAAAGCCGCATAATGTATAGCTTTACCGAAATATGAAAGATTCTTTACGGCAATGTAAAATATGGCTGTTGACAAACCTTGCACGTGCCGTATAATGTAATCTGTGTGCATCTAGGGGTAAATCCAATCTGCCCTGCCACATTGGCGTTGTACGTGCTGCTTGTAGCGGCTTTTCCGGTGGGAAAAGACCGTGTAACAAACCTTTGCGGGGCGGCATAAAGCACGCTGACCCGCAGGGTAACGCGAGCGGCCGCAGCCGCAGTCACTGCGTACCCACAGCGGGAAATTCCGCAAAGGGGGATGCAGTAGTATGGACGAAAATATCATCGTATCACTGAAAGACATTGTTGTTGATTTTGACGGGCAGAAGGTTCTGGACGGACTTTCTCTCGACATTCACGACAAGGAGTTTGTGACCTTTCTGGGGCCTTCGGGCTGCGGCAAGACCACGACCCTGCGCGTGATTGCCGGGTTTATCACCCCAAAATCGGGCAATGTCTTTTTTGATGGCAAGGACATCGCGGATCTGCCGCCGTATAAGCGGCCGGTCAATACGGTGTTCCAGAAGTACGCGCTTTTTCCGCATCTGAACGTCTTTGAGAACGTTGCCTTCGGCCTGCGGCTGAAAAAGCTGCCCGAAGAAGAGATCCGTCCCAAAGTGCTGGAAATGCTGGAGATTGTCGGCCTCAAAGGGTTTGAACGCCGCAGCATCCATCAGCTTTCCGGCGGTCAGCAGCAGCGGGTAGCCATTGCCCGCAGTCTGGTCAACCAGCCCCGCGTATTGCTGCTGGACGAGCCGTTGGGCGCGCTGGACCTCAAACTCCGCAAGGAGATGCAGTTGGAACTCAAACGCCTCCAGCGCGAGATGAACATTACCTTTGTCTACGTCACCCACGATCAGGAAGAAGCCCTGACCATGTCGGATACCGTAGTGGTCATGTCTGGCGGCAACATCCAGCAGATCGGTTCTCCGCAGGATATTTACAACGAACCCTGCAATGCCTTTGTGGCGCGGTTCATTGGGGATTCCAACATTGTGGACGGCGTTATGATCAAGGACTTCCTTGTAAACTTCGGCGGTCATGACTTTACCTGTGTGGACCGGGGCTTTAAGCCCAACGAGCCGGTGCAGGTGGTCATCCGTCCGAGGACGTACAGATTGTGCCGCCTTCTGTGGGCATGCTGACCGGTCTGGTCCGGGAAGTTATCTTCAAGGGCGTACATTTCGAGATGCACGTGGACGTGGAAGGCTACGAATGGCTCATCCACTCTACGCAAGCCAGCCAGCCCGGCGAACTGATCGGTATGAACATCGGCCCCGACGAGATCCATATCATGGCGCGTACGGAGGTGTAAGCGATGCTCAAATCCAAAACCTCCCGCTGGCTGGCCGGACCCTATCTGATCTGGATGGCGGTCTTCATCGTAGTGCCGCTCTTCATTGTGATCTGGTATGCCATGACCACCGCCGACGGCCAGTTCACGCTGGACAACCTGACCCAGATTGGCCGGTATTCCAGCGTATTTGCCCGCAGCTTGATTTTGGCGGTGGTGTCCACCGTCATCTGCCTGATTCTGGCCTTTCCGGTGGGGTATTTCCTCTCTCGGCTGCGGGCCAACAAGCAGCATATCATGCTGATGCTGGTCATGCTGCCCATGTGGATGAACTTTCTGCTGCGTACGTATGCGTGGATGACGCTGCTGGAGAAAAATGGCCTGATCAACAAATTTTTCGGGTTGTTCGGTATTGGCCCCTTTACGATGATCAACACCTCCGGCGCGGTGGTGCTGGGCATGGTGTACAACTATCTGCCGTTTATGATTTTGCCCATTTACACGGCCATGACCAAAATTGATGATTCCATCATTGAGGCCGCACAGGATTTGGGCTGCAACGTCTGGCAGATTCTCTGGCGGGTGCTGGTGCCCCTGACCGGCCCCGGCATCGCCACCGGCATCACGCAGGTGTTTGTGCCGTCGGTGTCCACCTTTATCATCAGCCGCATGTTGGGCGGCGGTTCCAATCTGCTCATCGGCGACTTGATCGAATTGCAGTTCCTCGGCAACTCCTACAACCTCAACCTCGGCTCTGCCATGAGTCTGGTACTGATGGTCATTGTGCTGCTCTGCATGAGCTTCACCTCCAGCTTCGACGAGTCGGAAATGGAAGGGGGGATGTAAGGTGAACAAAAAGCAATCGGTGCTTTTACAGCGCACCTATATCATCCTGATTTTCTGCTTCATGTACCTGCCCATTGCGGTGATGATTGCTTTCAGCTTTAACGAGAGCAAGTCCCGCTCCAATTTTACCGGCTTTACGCTGGACTGGTACCGGAGCCTCTTCCACAACGAGATGATCCTCTCGGCATTGGGGCTCAGTCTGGTGCTGGCACTGATCTCCAGCATTCTGGCTACGGTGCTTGGTACGCTGGCTACCATCGGCATCAATTCTATGAGCCGCCGTACCCAGCTTTTGGTCAACAACATTAGTTATGTTCCGGTGGTCAACCCCGAAATCATCACCGGTGTTTCGCTGATGCTGCTCTTTGTCATGGCCCAGAATTTCGGTCTGGGCGGGGAAGAGGGGCTGTTCGGCTGGCCCACGCTGATCATCGCCCACATTACTTTCAATGTGCCCTATGTCATCTTCAATGTGGGACCCAAACTGCGGCAACTGGATCCCAGCTTGTACAATGCTGCACTGGATCTGGGCTGTACGCCCCGGCAGGCTTTCTTTAAGGTCATTTTGCCCCAACTCTCTCCGGCCATTCTGTCGGCGTTCCTGATCTGCCTGACCTATTCAATCGACGACTTTATGATCTCTTACTTCAACTCGGGCACTATGCAGACGCTGCCCATTGCGATCTATTCCATGACCCGTAAAAAGGTCAGCCCCGAGATCAATGCCCTGTCGGCGGTGATGTTCTGTGTCATCCTCGCCATCATTTTGATTTCCAACGCAGCGGATTCCCGCGCCTACCGCCGGAATCAAAATGCCATCCGCAAGGCGATGCAGGAGGAGGGAGAGCACTGATGAGAGAGCGATACAAACGGTTTGCCGCGGCAGGTGCAGCGGTGCTGTTGACGGCGACTTTTGCGCCTTCCGTCTGGGCGGAAGGGGACGAGATTTCGGTCACGGAAGATATCTCCGTTTCGGCCGATTATGACTGGACCCGCTTTGCCGACGACAACATCACCCTGAATGTCTACAACTGGGGTCTGTATATTTCGGACGGCTCCGATGATAGTGTAGATGTACTCTCCGCCTTTGAAGAGCTGACCGGTATCAAGGTCAACTACACCACCTTTGACTCCAACGAAAGCCTGTATGCCAAGATGAAGTCCGGCGGCGCCACCTACGACGTGATTTTCCCGTCAGACTATATGGTGGGCAAGATGGCTGCCGAAGGGATGTTGGCACCGTTGGATTTTGCCAACATTCCCAATTTCGCCGGCATCGGGGAAGAATATCTCGGTTGGGACTTCGACCCTGAAAATACGTATAGTGTGCCCTATACGTGGGGTACTACGGGGCTGATTTACAATACCACATTGGTGGATGAAGCCCCCACCAGTTGGTCGGCGCTGTGGGATGTGCAATATGCCAACAACGTGCTGATGTTCAACAACTCTCGGGACGCCTATGCCATTGCGGCGAAGAAGCTGGGGTACTCGCTGAATCCCGCTTCGGTGGAAGAAGTTCAGACTGTCATGCAGGAGTTGAAGAACCAGAAAAGTGTAGTACAGGCCTATGTCATGGACGAGATCTTTGACAAGATGGAGGGCGGCGAGGCTGCTATGGCACCCTATTATGCGGGGGATGCCTTGACGATGATCGACGAAAACCCCGATCTGGCCTTTGTGCATCCCAGCGAGGGTGTAAACTTTTTTGTGGATAGCATGTGCATCCCGGCCAATTCCAATAATAAGGAAGCCGCCGAGTTGTTCATCAACTATATGTGCGAACCGTCGGTGGGCCTCGCCAACTGCGATTATATCGGGTATTCCACGCCCATCACCGCGGTGTGGGAACAGTTGGATGACGACCTAAAATACAACGAAATTGCTTACCCCGGTGACGATGTGATGAGCAAGGCGGAGGTATTTACCACCTTGCCGGATGAGATCAATGCGGCAATGGATTCCCAGTGGAGCGAGATGAAAAGCTACGAGGAAGGCGGCAGCGGCTGGATGGTCG
>NZ_CALADU010000026.1 GCF_937890665.1 uncultured Subdoligranulum sp. | reverse complement strand
TACGGTAGTGCCGCTGTGAACTCCGGCGACGGTAGTGCCGCTGTGAACTCCGGCTGCAGAAGTGCCGCTGTGAACTCCGGCTACGGTAGTGCCGCTGTGAACTCCGGCTACGGTAGTGCCGCTGTGAACTCCGGCTGCAGAAGCGCCGCCACCGTGGAAGGCAAGGAAAGCGTCGCAATCTCCTTGGGAATCGAAGGAAAAGCCAAAGGCGCTTTGGGGTGCTGGTTGGTACTGGCCCTGTGGAAACAAAGTGATGAATTGAACTGGCACCGCGTGGCTGTAAATTCGTTTTACGTTGACGGGGAAAAAGTCAAGGCCGACACTTTCTATACTCTGAACGAACAAGGTGAACTTGTGGAGGCCGACTAATGCCATTTCCTTATAACGACAACCCTTTCCCACCGCCCGAAGTACCACACATCGGTGTGTGCCCCATTTGCGGATGCAACCTGTACGGGTACGAGAAAATCTATTTGCAGAACGGAAAAATTGTAGGATGCCAAGACTGCATCTGCATTGAACGAGCAGAGGAGGAATTTTAATGGAAATGAAGGATTTACTGGTCATGGTATCGGCGGCGAAGACCGTTCACGATTCCAGAGAATTTTTGGCGGCGTCTTATGACGGCCTGCAGCTTCATGGAGGAAGCAACGTCAAACAGGTTGCGGACGCTTTTGGTTCCCGTCTTTTTGGTAAGAACAACGGAAGAATCCCTGAACTCTATACCGTGATTGCAGGCGTTCCGGTTTATGCACTTTTGGTGCATACCGTAAAGGATAAAACCCCGCCGCCGTCCGAGTGCTTCAAGTTGCATCTTTGCACGGAAGACCCCACCGGGGAATTGATTTAAGGAGTGATACACCATGAATATACCTAGAGTATTGAACGCCGGCGACGTTGAGTGCCGGGTTTCCAAGTGCACGAAGGACGGCGTGAACCTTCTTCTTTATAAGACGGCCCGCTGTGATATGCAAGTGCTTGACGAAACCTACGGCCCTATGAACTGGCAGCGCAGACACAGCCGGGATAACGCCAACTGCATTATTTCTGTTTGGGACAGTGACAAGAAGCAGTGGGTGGAGAAGGAAGACACCGGCACCGAGAGCAACACCGAAGCGCAAAAGGGCCTTGCATCTGACAGTTTCAAGCGGGCCGGTTTTAACTGGGGCATTGGACGCGAGCTGTATACCGCCCCCGTTATCTGGATCCGCGCAGAGAATTGCAAGCTGAAAGACACCGGCCGAAAGGACAAGTACAACAACCCGGTGTACGCCTGTAACACAAAGTTCTACGTTTCCGCTATGGACGTAGACGAGAAGACGCGCAGAATCACTTACCTTGTGATTGCGGCGGACAACAAGGTTGTCTACACGTTTGGAGGCCCCAAGGCAGAGCCGAAAAACAAAGAAGCAGAACTTCTTGCCGAAAAAGCGCTTTGTCGGCAGTCAGTAAAGCAGTATTGCCAGCTTCATGGAGCCGACGAGAAAGAGGCATGGCAGATTATTGCTGATACTATCGGCAAGCCTTCCAAAGAGTTTGCAAAAGAGGATTGGCAAGAAGGGAAACGCATTGTGGAGGCTTGGGGTAAATGACGCAGCTTGATTTTCCCGGAACTGCCAGATGGATCCCAGAAACGCAAGAGTTTTGTATCAAGCCATTGAACATCCCCGCGACGCTTCAGTGGATCATGCGTCAGGATCCCGGAAAAACCTACACTTGCGAACTGAAAGAGTTTCGCAGAAAGCGCAGCAAAAACGCTAACGACTATTGTTGGGTTTTATGCGAAAAGTTGGCGCAGGCGCTTCACATGGAGAAAGACGATGTATACCGAGACCAGATCAAGTCTGTTGGGGTATTCAAAGACTTTCACCTGAACGAAGCCGAGGAAAAGTCTTTCTGTACTGCGTGGGGGATGCTTGGCACCGGCTGGGTAACCGAGCGGGTAGATTTTTCTGGCGACATGGTTACTGTCCGCGCATACTACGGCAGCAGCCGGTACAACACCAAGCAGATGGCCCGGTTGCTAGATCATCTTATCCAAGATTGCAGCGCTTGCGGGATCGAAACTATTACCCCTAAAGAAGCAGCCCTTTTGCTGGATGATTGGAGGGAATCTCATGCCCAAAAATGAGTACGGCCACACGCTTGATTCAAACAGGTATTCCCCAAGCCTTATGAACCGCACAGACTATTCCTGTTATGTGTGCGGGCAGGAAGGAATCCTTGCCCGGCATGAACCGATTGGAGGCCCTTTCCGTCAGAAATCAAAGCGGCTTGGCTTGTGGGTGTCTATTTGTCCCGCTTGTCATGAACTAGCGCACGGTGCCGGGATCCTTGCACATGCTACCGCGTTGCAACTAAAGCAAGACGCGCAACGGGCAGCAATGGATGAATACGGATGGAGCAAAGAAGACTTCATCCGGGAGTTTGGGAAGAACTATTTGTGATAATGAGATTCCATATGGAGTGGATCAGCGTAGAAGATAGACTTCCGGAAGATGGTCAAGTTGTTCTTGCATACGACGGTGAAATAAAAATTGCTCGGTTCCATAAAGGTATTTCGCAAGAAGAGCGCAAGAAAATGCGGGAAGGTAAACTTCCAAACCCTGATGTAGAATATGAGGATTTATCCAAGGGAATTTGTACCACAAAAAGAAGCAATATTTATCTAGCCGGTGACGAATTTGCAAACAATTCTGTTCCGTATTCTTGGGAAAGCCCCGACTGCATTTATCAGTGGGTTGGCCTTGAATTTTATTATTGGATGCCAATTCCAAAACCGCCAAAGGAGGAAGAATGACACAATCTGAAAGAATCCTTCTCCACTTCCGTGAAGTAGGCCCGTTGACCGGCGCACAGGCAATGAATGAATACGGTATTTCCCATCTTGCATCCAGAATTTCAGATCTTCGCGCCGCCGGTTATCCCATATCCAAAACGATAAAGCAATCAAAGAACAGGTACGGCGAGGTAGTTTACTTCGCAGAGTACAGATTGGAGGAAGTCAATGCTTAACGTAGTAGCTTTAGAGGGCCGTTTGACACGCGACCCGGAACTGCGGCAGACCACGACCGGGAAAAACGTGGCCAGCTTTACAATCGCCTGTGATCGTGGTTTTAAAACCTCAGATGGAAAAAACCAAGCAGACTTTTTGGACTGCATTGCTTGGAACAAAACCGCAGAGTTTATTTGCCAGTATTTTGGCAAGGGTGACTTGATTGTGGTGGATGGCCGCCTGCAGACCCGGAAATACCAAGACAAAAGCGGGAACAACCGAACAGCGGTTGAGGTATCTGTCAACAACGCGCACTTTGCCGGCAAGAAAGAACCCGCTTCACAGCCTTCCGCTTCTCCCGATGTGGATTATGCGCCCATTGAGGACGACGAAGGCGATCTCCCATTCTAAGGCGGTGATACGATGCCAAACCGCATTATAAGTTCCGGCATCCTCACTAGTGAAAGCCTTTCGCAGCTCACATGGTTTGAGCAATGCGTTTTCTTCAAACTCCTTGTCCTTGCAGACGACTACGGGCGGTATGATGGCCGCCCGGCAGTAATCAGAGGTCAGGCGTTCTCGCTACATAACGTTACCAACGCCGATATTCAAGCCGCCCTGTCACGGCTCGCGGCTGTGGGCATTGTCAGCAACTACGAAGTAGACGGCAGACCGTACCTGCAGTTAGAGCACTGGGGCAAATACCAGCGATTGCGCAACTCAAAAGCGAAATACCCCGCCCCTCCTGATTCTGTCGCAGATTGCAGCGAATCTTTTGATTCTCGCGGCAACTCGCCGCAACTCGCGGCAGATTGCGGCCTTAATCCCAATCCCAATCCCAATCCGAATCCCAATCCTAACTCCCCCTTACCCCCTCCGGGGAAGACGACGCCCGTCTTCGACGAAGGGCTGGGAAAGTGTTCGGATTTTTACCAGCAGAACATAGGCACGTTGTCCCCTTCCACCTATGAGCAGCTGAAAGAGTGGCTTAACACCCTGCCGGCAGAGGTCATTGTACTGGCTATTCAGGCGGCTGTAGACCATGGGAAACGTAATTGGGCGTATATCCGCGCAATCCTGAAATCCTGTGCAGACAACGGGATCCGTTCTCGTGCAGACTGGGAGGCCAGAGAGAGCGCCAGAGCGCCGAGAAAGCCTGCCGAGGGTAAACGGTCAAGCGTGGACGATGCACGCGCAAAACTGCGCGAGATTGCGGGAGGTGCAAAGCTGTGACCTACGAAGAAACAGCGGCACTACTGTACGGGATGTTGGACTACTGGCCGCATTTGTTCCGTGGCGGGGATCCCACATCAATGGTACAGTCTTGGTCTGCATCTTTGAAGGAGATTCCGTATCAAGCCGCAAAGAAAGGCTGTGAGGAACTTTCCAAAACAGCCAAGTTCCCGCCTTCTGTTGCCGAAGTGGTGAAGGCGGCAGAGCAATTTATGCCGCACAAGATCGAATCGTTTGACGTTATGTTTTCCCGTGCCTGTCATGACTGCCTGGGGTTTGATACTCCGCTTTACAAGAAGATGCAGCAGGGGCAGGTAAAGCAGCCGGACAGACTGAATAAGCAGTGATTGAAAGGAGAAAACACATGAAGTGTTTAACTGACATTGAGGTGATCGGCGGTCAGGTACACCCTGTACCAAAGTTAAGCCTTCAAAACCCGCTTGGGTTCGAGAAAATTGTTGAGCGTCTCCAAGATATAGAAAACATTCTTGGTGACGACTACGACCTTGACCGTCTACGGGAACTGGTGGAAGCGGACAAGTCTGGAAAGGCTATGATTTTGCCGGTTAAGCCCGGAGAATACATTTACCTGATTAGTCTGGATTCGGAGATTGTCCCGTGCCGTGTCGGAAACATTGCAGCGGAAGAATGGGGAATGTCGTTTGAAGGGGCAGTTGAAGGATTTGGCCCGTACAGAACAGGGCCGAATGAAAAGGTGTTCTTTTCCCGTGAAGCCGCCGAAGCCGCGCTTGCAAAGGAGGCTGACCATGAGTGAACGAAAGCAGTTTACAGATAAACAGCTTGACGACATTTGGAAAGAAATGTTGAAACCAGACGCCGCAGAACCGCCCCTCCTTGACCGTTCGGCGTGGGAGCCGTGCGAATACTGCGAAGATTATTCAGGAAAATGCTGTGCAAATTGTTGGAACGGAGGAAACCAAGCACACCAAGAACCGTGCAAATCGTGTTACTGTGCAAGCAAATGGAAGCCGAAAGAAAATTTCTGCCCGTATTGTGGACGCCCGATGCACGATGCCGCATGGGAGATGCTGGAAAGGAGGCTGGCCGGTCGTGAAAACCAGTAAACACCGCCACGATGGTGGAGCATACCGCCGGTGCAAAACCATGATTGCGGCCCATGCCAAAGAGGGAAAAGACCGCAGCAAGGCCGGAAAAAGGAAGAAGGCGAAAAAGTAATGGAGCACATCCTCTCTCTTTCGTACAAAGGAGGGCATAATGGCAAAAATTAAACACGGAAAATGCGGATACAGACCAAAGGGGGTGCTTGTAAATCATGGCTGAGCACATTTTATCTCTCAGCTATGGCTGACAGACAAAGACAGCCTTGCTTGCCTGGGGGCCATTGAGCAACTGGGCTGGCCGCTTGACCGAATTGTACACGCAGAGGTATGGGCTACCGATACGATACCAGCTGACTTGCCGCCGATGGTTGAGTTTAAGGCCAAAGCCGATAAGATCATCAAAGAGCGGTGGGGAATTGAGGTTGAGCACGTTTGCGCAATGAAGAACGAGGAAAAACTCACGTATGAAAAAATTTTTTACCGGCGCAGAAAGTTAAGCAGAAAAGGAAACACAGTTCAAAAAATGTACGGATGGCCGTTTCAGAAAGGCCCTTGGTGCAATGACAGATTAAAAACCGGAATTTTGGACAAAGCAGGCGGTAATTGTGTGCAGTATCTTGGCATTGCAGCAGACGAACCAAACAGATTTCATGTTTTGTCTGACAATAAAAAATCACCACTAGTAGAAGCCGGTTGGGATGAAGCCTATTGCCGAAAATGGTGCGAGGAAAACGGGATGCTTTCCCCTATTTATACTACGGCAACCCGTGGAGGCTGTTGGTTTTGCCACAACCAGGGCGTAGATCAGTTGCGCTTGCTGCGAAAGAACTATCCGGAATTGTGGGCGCTCATGCTGAAATGGGACAGTGACAGTCCGGTGACATTCCATGCTGACGGCCACACGGTACACGACTTTGACGAACGCTTTGCACTGGAAGATCAGGGAATTGTGAGCGCAGATGAGCCGTGGAAATGGTCGTATCTGGAAGAAGTACAACTAAAATGGAGGTAAATTTGAGCAATAAATACAACGCCCACAAAGTCACCGTATTAGGCCATGAATTTGATTCAAAGAAAGAAGCTGACCGTTTCCTTGTCCTTTGCGGGAAACTCAACAGAGGCGAGATTTCCGACCTTCGCGGGCAAGTGGAGTATGAACTTATTCCAGCACAGAAAAAAGAAAACGGGAAAACAGAACGTTCCGTAAAGTACATAGCGGATTTTGTGTACAAGCAGGATGGAAAAACCATTGTTGAGGACGTGAAAGGCTACCGTAAAGGGGCGGCATACGCGATTTTTGCAATCAAAAGAAAACTCATGCTATGGAAATACGGCATTGAGGTAAAGGAGGTGTGACATGAACCGCAAACAGTTTATCAAGAAGTGTATCGGGATTGGCTATTCAAAGAAAGAGGCTGAATACGCCACCGGTCTGCTGAAAACATGGAAAAGCTATGATGCTATCTGGCTTTTTGAAATAGCGCCGCAAATAAGAGGAAGAATGACCACAATGGATATAGTGAAGCTATGCGCGGATGCCGAGAAAGCGCTGAAACGTGGGGCCATTACAGAAAGCCAGATCAACAAATTTATGTATTATGTGGGGCCGTTCAAAATCTCTTTGCAGAAAAGTTTGAGCCGCTATTCCACCGTAACGCCGGAAAAAATCATGGCACAAAGGGTAGTCCCGTATGAAGTGTACACGAACCCATACAACAACCTGCCGGCAGAAACCGCCGAGAGAATCGAAAAGCGACATTTACTTCAAAGCCTTTTTAGCTTTGCGGAAAAATACGTCTGTTTCAGTGAGGAATTTGGCGCATACGGAAAGCACCTAATTGCCACTTTGTGGGTTGCAAAAGAACACGTCGAATATGAAGTAAAAGGAGAAAAACAATGGATGAAGCAAGATCCGATTTTCAAGAAGCTCTGAAAGAGAAGAAAGTCAACATCAATCACTTTGTGCCGGCCGCTGCAAAGCGTATGACAGAGAAAGACTACGCAGCTAGAAACGGCCCGTGCAAGATCGTTTCTCTTCCGAATCTTCCCACGATGGCAGCAAGAATCCGATACTGTATGCAGGGGAAAACGTAAGCGGACTTTGCAAAAGAAGTGGGTGTAAGTACCTTTTCCATATCTGTGTGGAGCAGAGGAGAGTGCACTCCCAACCTGTCCAATATCAAAAGAATTTCAGAAGCTACCGGGATTCCTCTTGAATGGATTTTGAACGGAACCACGGAATCCCCTCCCGAACAGCAACCGGTTGAAGACGTTCCCGATGAAGAGGAACTCAAAAAGATTCGTGAAACGGATTACGTAAAAGCAACCCATTCCACAGACTTTCGGTTGATTCTGAACGGTACATACAGCGGTGAAGCGCTGGCGCATTTGATCTCCGGCCTGCTGGCAGATCAGAAGTACACTGTCAATATCAACGTGGAGGCGTAAAAGTGAAAAAGTACAAATGTTTTGTATCGTATATCAACCATGACGGAAAGCGTGTTTGGAAAGTATTCCGCGCAGACAGCGTTTGGGCGGCAACGCGACGTGTTGATATGATTGCAGACAACAACCGGCAAGTTAGTTATGTGAGGATTGAGCACGTATGAAGCTAGTTACAAAGTGGTGCAAAGGCTGCGGCAAGATCATGTGGGATGTGCAGCCCAGCAAGCGGTATTGTGAATCTTGCTTGCGCGAGAAAGATCGGCGATACGCAGAGGTAAACTACCAAAGACGGCGAGCAAGACAGCTTGAAAAGAAGCGCAAGGAAGCTGCGGACGCAACGCTTCCCCGCCCGCCCGCACTCTATTGCATGGTGTGTCCGTGAAGCCGAAAAGCGCGGCATGAGTTATGGGAAATTTGTTGGCCTTGGGTTGGACAAGGTGGTTTTAGAGGAATTATGAGCAGAAAGCTGAATTTTATACCACATATCCCGAACTACAAATATATCCGGGAACAGATGAAAGCGGACCTTGAATACCGCCTTTCTAATAGGCTCCGGAAAACAAGTTTCGGGCGACCCTTGTACGAGCGGATCAATGTGCAGGTCATCATGACACACGAGTGCCCGTACAACTG
The DNA here is from genome assembly GCF_937890665.1 of uncultured Subdoligranulum sp. Next base: position 10,481 of record NZ_CALADU010000026.1, on the reverse strand, counting down.
CCCGTTCTGCATCGAGCGGAAGCACCCGATGAAGGGGAACCAGAATATGTTTGAGCAGGTTCTTTCTCTGATTCATGTGCTCAAAGAGCATCCGCAAGCCCGTGTGACTATTACCGGCGGGGAGCCAAGTTTATACCCGCGTCATGTTCTTCACCTTTCCAAGGTGTACAGAATGTGGAGCGATGGCGTATTTCTCGCAATCAATACCGCAGGATACGACAACTCCATTGTAGGAATTGGGCACATCAATTTGTCAGTGAATGACTACGTACACCCGGATGTAGAGAAGTTCCCCGGTTGCACTTATCAGACGGTGCTTACCAAAGATAAGATGAATCTCGAAAACATAAAGCACATCATGTCCAGTAACCCGTCAGCTGGCGGCTTTTCTTTCCGTTTCCTCTGTGATCTCAGTCAAGACACCTACGACGTATCTATCTGGAACGCTTTGCAGAATGACCCGGAAATAACGGTTAAGACGTTCCGCATTGGTGACTTCTTCGTATACTGCACGTTTGACTGGAACGGTCGTCATGCCCGCGTAACACTGGGAGATATGTGCCAGCAACAGAAAAACGATTATCATGACGGATATTCTAATATTATTATTCATCCTGATGGGAAAATCGGCTTGAATTGGAATTGAAAGGGCGGTGATTGAATGATTCTGCAAGCTATTGTTGGAGCAATCTCTTCCGGCGTATTGATTGCGCTGATTGCGTGGGGCTTTAGCTGCGCACGTTGCACAGAGCTGCGAGAACCGCCGGACCGGCCTATTCCGATGGAGCATGAACACGGGGGTGAATATAATGGCTGAATACATAGACCGGCAGGCTGTTTTGGATGCCATTTTCCCGGAAGATCCGGAAAACGACGGATCGGACGGATGCACGGTGGTTTTGCAAAACCAGAGTTTTACAAGCGCAGACATTGAGGGAATTGTATGCAGTATTCCGGCGGAGGATGTGCGGCCAGTAGTGCACGCCAAGTGGATTAAGCAAGACAATAGCCCGCTTGATGGGAATTACTATTGCGAGGCTTGCGGGCACGGCGTTGACATTGCAACAGGAGAAGAAACGCCGATTGATAGAGATTTGCTTTATTGCCCGCACTGCGGCGCTCAGATGGACGGTGACAAAAATGGATATTGAAGAAATCCAGAAAAGCATTTTCAGATCAACAACTGTTTGTTCTTCAACATTTGATTTTGAAAAGTTCTCTGAAAGGTTAACAACTCTTATGGAACAAAACAGTTATTACTTTGGCCTTCGCATTGTCACTGATGCTTCGCTTGGAAAGATGGTACAGGCCAGAACGCACAAGAAAAAGCGCATCAACAAGAAGTGGAAAAAGCGCTTTGGATTCAAAAGCGTTCCCGATGGGGACAAGATTTATGTTATCCCGCCAGCCGGCGTCATTGTAATGCACCCGAGAACATATGAAAAGCTGAAGAAGGCCATGAAAAACTGCAATCAAAAGGAGAACAGCAAATGACCGATTTTTCCCTTCGTGTACAATGGCTTATGCAACATCAAAACGCAAAAGAAAAAGCCCAAGAAGCTGCCAATCATTTGCAGGAAGTGCAAGCGCGGTTAACAAAAGTAACGCCTAGCATGAGCGGAATGCCTTCTACCAGCTCATGTAAGGACAAGATGTCCGAGGGAATATCACAGCTTTCTTCCGCAAGATTAAGGCTGGAAAACGCCAGCAGAGAAGCAGAGAAAAAGAAACGGCTTGTATATAGCTGCATCATGAAAAGCGGTTTGAAAGAACAGGATGCCCGGATGCTGGTACTAATGTATATTGATGGAGCAACGCAAAATCAGGCAGCAGACATCATCGGAAAATCCTCTGCCGGTGGTACATATATTCACCGCCGCGCCGTAGCCGCATTGAAGATGCCGCCCGGATGGCATGAACAACTACAATAAAAAATGCCCCGCACCATAGTGGTGCGGGGTTTTGTGTTAGTACGGGTTGTTTTTGGTAGACCAGTTAGATCCAGTCATTTGCCAGAAAAGACGCTTTGTTTCCGTATCAAATCCCATCTGATCCAAAACGGATTGTGCAATTCCCTGCTGGCTTACTTTGTCTCCTGTTTTTTCGGCTGCCGCTTTTGCCTGATTGTAGGCATACTTGTAATTGTACATGTAGTCCATCCAATCAGCGGTTGCGCTGCTGCCGTATTGAGCATAGATTCCACTTGCTTTTTCATCGTCATTCATGGAAAGATACGTGGAAACTGCATCTTTTTCGGACAATCCAGACCCGGAAATTGCGTTCCATTCTTCTGCGTCGGTAAGAGAAGCCTTTTCATTACCGGTGCTTGTCTGTTTTTGCGCCCGGGCATTGTCGCTGGCATTCTTCGCAAGCAGATAGTTTACCGCGCCTGTTTCTCCAGAACTCTGATACACATTGAACTCTTTGTTATCGGAGTAATCAAGCGACGGAATTGCAGAAGACGCGCCAACTTTTTTTGCAAGGCTGTACACATCTTTTACAATTTCCGCTTGGTCAGATTCAGACAGACCAGTAAACGCAGGATTGCTTTGCAATTCATCCAGCATGGAATAAGAAAGCTGTCCACTTGTGGTGGCGTATGTGGTTTTCTGTTCCGGTGTGAAATACTGCTTTCCGCCCTTGTCAATGTAGTTCGGTGCCAGTTCCGGAATAACACCGCTGTCACCCGTCTGATCGTAAAGATTTTGGATATAGCTATCTACCGGCGTTACGTTTTCTTCTGAATAATAGCCGGGAGAAAACATGTTGTACAGCAAGCGTTTCGCAGTGCCGCCGGCATCTTGGCCTGTTCCATCTAAGCTGGCTTCCGTGCGGCCCCACTGGTCAATGTAGGGTTCAGCGTTTTCAGAAAGTCCGGGTATTTTGTTCAACGTGTTGCGGAACAAATATCCTTGGTCTCTCTCTGTTTTACTTTCTCCTCCTCCATAAGTGCTGCGTCGAACGGGGTCAATAGAACGAGAAATTTGTCCAAAAATAGTAGGGACAAACTGCTGTACATAGCTTGTAGCAAGATCTTTTCCGATTCCCAGCAAAGCATTGCTATCAGAATACTTTATTGCATTGAAAGTATCATCAATACTGCTCAAAAGGCTCATTTCAGTAACAGGGTCAAGAGCTTTCAGCATAATATCCGAGAATTGAGACACATATTTGCTGGGGTCGTTTTGAATTTCTTGAAGATCAATTCCTTCTTGCGAAAGGTTTGCGCCAATCAAAAACGGAACTGCAGTAGGAGAAGCCCAGTCGATAGTATAGCTACCTTTTCCCGGAATCACCAAAGAAAAACCTTGTTTCCCCAGCGTTTCGTCATATTTCCCGGTTTCCTCGTCAACAGACCCTTGCACAAGACCGGCATCTGCAAGCATCCAACCGATTCCGATGATTCCAGTTCCTACCGTTCCTTTTGCAAGTGCATCAAGAACAGATGCAGAGCCTTCCTTTTTTGCGCCTCTTGAAACGGCTTCCACAATTCCTCCTACAGGAGTATATTCAAGAGAAGTTTTCAAAATGTTTGCCGGGGTTTTTGTGAACGGAAGAAGACCGTTGGAAACCATATAAGCAATCTTTTTTGTGAATCCTCCAAGGCGCTTGTTATTTTTTGCAAGCGCATTTTCAGCCATTTGCGTAATGACATTGTTATCTTTTCCGATAGTGCTAATGGTTCCCAAAGTGGAAGCCAAAAGTCCATCGGAGCGGAATGTTGCGTCTTCAGCATCTATAACAGCCTGATTTACTGCGTTTTTCAAAACTGCCTTACTCACATCATCGGTTGCAGAAAAAATACTTGTGTCAAAGCCTTTTGCCGTAAGATTGCTTGCAAGACTTCTCACAAAAGCACTTTGCAAGAAAATTTCGTCTTCTTTTTCAAGAGCCTTGCTGTTAAAATCAGACAGTTTTTGCAAGGCTTTGCCGATCGGGCTGTTTCCATAGGTTTTGCGTGAGGCTTCCAATCCTTGTGCAAGATTGTATTTGCTTCCTCCGCGAATCGTAGAATACGCCTGCTCATTCAAATATTGCTTTGCGGCCTGCTTCATATCGGAAGGAGTATACAATGCTTTGGTACGTTTGCTCTCTGGAAGGGCAAGCTGGTATGCTGCAGCAACTTCGTCTTTTGCTTTTGTTACTGCACTCATAGCAATATTTCCCATAAGGTTTCTAAAATGAGTGCGTGCGTTTCCAAGCATAGCCAGATAGCGGATATTGTCGAACCGTTCAAACAAAGACTTTGCAGGCAAGTGCTGCGCCATAATCTGCAAGGCTTGCTGTTCAAGATCATACCGTTCTTTGCTGTCCGGAAGTGTAGCGGCCTTACTGTACAGGTCGTCGATCATTTCCATTTCATCCAAAGACAAATCGGTAATGCCAGCCGCTTCATTCAATAGCTTGTTGTAGTAGCTTTCCGTGCTTTCCCCTGCTTGAATTTTTCCGGCAATGTTTTTTGCAGTTTCGTCACTGATTTCTATCTTGTACTTTTTACCAAGTTCTTTGACAGAAGAAACAAGATCATTAAATTCTTGTGTGGGATCCGTTTTAATTGTGGGATCCGTTTTAATGCCTTGGGATTTCAGAAATTCGTCAAATTCATCATCCATAGGCTGTGCAGGAACGTCAAACGCACCGCGCATGGCTTCTTCTTCCATATCGGCAATGTTGCGTTCATCCAATTCTTTGCGCAGCTTGTCCAGCTCTTCAGAAAGCTGCCGGATCCGCTCGTCCTGCTTTACGTTCCCTTCTGCCCATTTAACGCCAATTTCATCCGAAACTTGTTGCATTTTACGGATTCCGGTTTCCGCAGTAATTGCGTTTTCTTTGAAAGCCTGCAACCCGGAGCCGGCTTTGCTTGCACGGTCGCTGATGGTGTTTCGGAAAGATTCGTACCGGGCGGCGTTTTTATAAAACTCTGGCGTTCCTTCCGGTGTTTGCATAAACTGGGTACGCAGCCGGTTTCTTACTTCTTGCGCAGTTTTAGTAGTCCCCTTGTCCCACACTTCTTTTGCGGAAAGGTCTGCAATGGCATTGTCCATTGCTTTATCAAAATCACCGCCGGCTTGCTGAAGATACAAGCCAACATCAACCGCCTGTGCAGTAGCTTCTGCGTCTGTCCATACTTGATGTTCGGACGTTCCCACCTGTGCGGCGTGCGCATCATCCAATCCAAAACGGGCAGCGGCTTGACCGGCATAGTCTTGGTTTGGAACCATAGACCGGTCAAAATCGGATTTTTTTGCACCAATTCCGTATTCCGGCAATCCATCTTTTGCCGTCTGCGGAAGATCCAGCGTTCCTTCTCTCCACCGGTCATACGCCCGCTGCTGATAATCAGGAAGATTATTATAATCAAAACCTTGGTTTTCAATCCAATCTTCAAAAGATTCTGAACCATCATGGCCGGCAAGAATATTGTCCCGCACATAATCCACATAGGTGTTGTACAGGTCTTCGTCAAAGTCTTTTTCAGCCTTTGCTTTAGACCGATCAACCGCCTGCATAAGATCATCAAAAGTGTTTCCGCCCACGCCAACGTTCATGCCGTTAAGTTCTTGCATAGCGGTGTCCCAGTCAACACCATCATTCAAAGAAAACTTTGTTCCATTGGCTTTATTGTACGCGGAAATGCTTTTATAGCCACTTGCCGAAAGCAAATCGCCGGCTTCTTTTTCGCTAATTTTGATGGGCGTGTTTTTTACATAGTTCCGCAACTCCGTAATTGCGGGATCCACTTCAATGGTCTGCGTAAAGTCGGAAGGGCGATACACAGCCCGGGCGACTTTGTCCGCTTCTTCAGCAAGAGATTCTGCCGTTTCCCCGTTTGCCATGCGGTCAAAAATGTTTTCAATTTGCCGGGTGTACTGTGACTGTCTGCCGCGTCCAGTAAGTTCTTGCGCACGGGAAGAAGGCGTCGGAGCCGGTGTAAAATCGTAGGCGTCAATATACGGAATTTCTTCTTCTGGACGGCCAAGATACTCTTCCGGCGAAAAAGTTTCAGAAGATGCTTTTCCCTCTAAAGACGGGATTTCGTACAAATCACGGTTTGCAGATTCCGGGCTAATTGCAGAAGAATAACCATTTAGATCATTTTCATATGCTTGCACAAGCCCACGGGCGTTTTCGGCGTCAACCGCATCCTGAACGCCTTTTGCGGCTTTCGCGTTTTCCAAAGTGTTCCCAGCCGCATTTCTTCCGGCACGTACCAAAGCAGGGACAGCTTCAGAACCAACGTTCATTGCCAGATTTAAGCCAAAATTCCCGGCAGCATTTGCCGCAATCTGACCGGGGGTAAGATTGTCAGGATTCCCGTTGGCATAACTGTATACATCCCCTGCAAGGCTAGGGATAGTATCAAGCGCAAGGTCGGCGCTTTGCCCTGTAATGATATTCCCGATAGCCGCTCCGGTTCCATCGGTAATAAGATTTCCGACACCGGGGACAGATTTCAACGCATTGGCCGCTTTCCCGCCCGCTGTGGCCGCCGCTTTAGCAAAGGCAGTACCTTCCAAGGCTGCGTTTGCAGCCCCGTACAAAGCAGCATTTCCGGCAAATTGGCCAGCCATGCCGGCAACAGGGTTTTGCTGCTCATATCCTTCCAAAGTTTCCGTAAGCGTTTCGGGGACTGCTTCGGTGTATTTTCCTTCGGTTTCCTTGTTTGCCCAGTCAGTAAAGGCATTGTCAATCGTTTTCAAAAACGGGACACTGTTAAAAAGGCCGGCAGTAAACGCTTGCAAATCCTGACCCAATCCGCCAAGAGATACTTTCTGCTTCAACCGAGATCGGGCCTGTGATTGCTGGTTAACCTCATCAAAAGAAAGATCACCGGCTTGGTATTGCTTGTAAAGTTCGCTGTTGTCAGGGGAACTTTCCAAGTATTCCTTAACGGCTGCAATCTGATTGCTTGTCAGCTTTACGCCGGGCTGAGAAAGATTTTGCAAATATGTCGGATCCGATTTTAAATTTGCAAGCGTAGTGTTCTTTTCAGTATCATTTTTTGCGGTTTCTTCCTGCTTTTTCCGCTGCAATTCCTTTCTGTCTTCTTCGGCAGACTTAGAAGACCTAGACTGAGCATAGGCACCGTAGGAACTGGCAAGGCCAACGTCCGTACCTTGTGTAGTTGTTGCGTTGTTACCGGCGGCATAATACTTCTTGCTCTCTTTTTGAATCTCCTTTTCCTTCTCTTGTTTTTCATCCAATTCTTTCGCAACCTCTTTAGTGGTTTTCTTTTCTCCACTCGATTGCAAAGATTTGATAAGGTTAGAAAAAAAGGATTCTTTCTTTTCCGTTGTAGTATTAGCCTGTGCGCTTTTTTCGTTTGAAGAAGATGTGGTATTGGATTTTTGCGGAAGAACAGCTTGTTGCGAAGTGCTTGAAGAAGATGTCGAAGACCCACCGGAAGAAGATTTTGCAGATTTTTTTGCAGCTTTTTCAGCTTCTTTTGCCGCTTTTTCGGCTTCTTCCTGAGCCTTTTTAACTGCCTCTTCATACAAAGAGCGTTTCGTTTTGTCTGCGCTCAAAATTCCGCTGTATACCTGATCGGAAAAATCAGTCACTTCCGGCAAATCAGTAGGAACAGCAGAAATTTCTTTTGCGCCTTTGCTTTCTGCGTTTGCAATATTGTTGCTTCCTGAATTTACAGTTGCGGCTTGGTCGTTTACGTAACGGTTCATATACGCATTCAAAAGAATATTTCCGCGAGTTCTTTTTGCCATTCTGATTCCTCCAAAAATTGGGGCGCATTTCAGCGCCCCAATATTTTTAATAATACACCCATTCCCCGTTCACGTAACGAGCCGTAGGTGTTACCTGTCCGTTTTCCGTGTTTCCTTGAACAAGGCTCAACAGATCAACGCCGTTGTTTGCGGCAAGATTTGCAAGGGCAAGCTGGTATTGGCCAAGGCTTGCAGACTGACCGCTGGCACGCTGCTGTTCAAGCGCCGCCATATTGTTTTGGTAAGTCTGCATAAGGCTTGCAAGCTGACGCTGGCGTTCTTTTTCAAGATCGTTTCGGCTGTCCTCGTAGTTGTTAAGCATGCTTGCTTGTGTAGTTTCGCTTGCGCCGCCAGAAATTCCCTGTGCAGATAGCTGCTGCTGAAGATTCCGCTGCGACAGCATCCGGTTGATATACGCATCACGAAGAGCATCGTTCGTAGCTGCGTTTAACTGGCTGACATTGTTTTTATAAGCGGCTTCTTGTGCCGCAGCAGCTTTGTTGTAGGCATCGTCACGGGCTTGCTGCTGTGCTTGTTGCGCCGCCTGCATTTGCGAAAGGACTTGGTTTCTGTACTCTGCCATAGGGTCTGTCGTGGGCGTAGTCGTAGGAGCAGGCGTCGCAGATACGGTAGGAGCGGGAGTTGCAGCAGGGGCAGAAGAGGAAGAACCGTTATAGCGGTTGTGCGAAGAACCTCCGCTATAAGAGCCAGTGTTTTTGTTGGTGTTTACCAACTTACCAATATTGGATCCGAGAATGCTCTAAATAGAGCCGCCAGAACCAGAATATTTGCTGTTGTTTCCGTTGTACGAATCGTGCATTACTTTTTCACCTCTTCATTTTGAGATTCCATTGCGTTTTCCGTAATGGTTTTGCCGGCGGCAAGAATTTTAGTCAAAAACACGGGGACATTTGCGCCCATTTCAGTTGCGTTCTCGGCAATAGATCCCAACTCGGTAAAGATATACCACACCAAAGTTACCGGAAGAACCAAAACCGTGTAATTGATACCCAGCATCGGGAGGTTATCCACCGCAACGCCCAGCACACAATCTGCCAGGGTGGCGACAATTACCACCAGAATCATGCCGCCCTTGTGCCAGATGCCAGAACGAGCAGCCGCGCTAGACCAATTCCCTTTTGCTGCTGCTGCAGAACTGCCGCTGATCCAGTCCAGAACCATGCACACAACCCACGCAAGAATCAGCCAGCCCAGCCATCCGAACGCCGCGCCAAAAGCGCCCGTAAAGGCAACCACGGCCGCTTTTACCGCCAAAAAAATGTTGTCGTTTTCCATTTTTGTTTCTCCTTTACGATACGTAATCGCTTTTATACAATTCCTTTTCGGTAAGCTGCAAACGTTCACACAGCTTCATAATGTACCACGCATCGCCGCTAGAAACAGGGCCAACGGTGATTGTCTGCGTTACTTTCTCAGCGTCATTCCATTTGCTTGTGTACAGTTTGTTTTCTCCGGTAATGTTCAACTGTTTGCAAAGAGATTGCACCTGCAATGCATCCCCCATCGTAACCGGCCCGATAGTAAGAATTTGCTTTTTGGTGCTCAAATCCGGCGCAGGGTTTAAATCCGGTGCAGTAAATCCGTTAAGGCCGGCACTGGAAATAATAGCCGGATAATCTTTGTATACCCGGTTGCAGTCAAGAGAATTTCCATATCCCGGAATGCCAAGCGGATTGCTGCTGCTGTACTGCCAGATTCCATAGGGCAGCGGACAGGTGCAAGCGCTTCCGTACTGGGCAGCCCACACATCGTACTGGGTCAATTCTCGCCAGTTCAGCCGGTTACGAATAAAATCGGTGCTGGCGTACAGAATGCCGTAATATCCAGCGGCCTCTACTTCACCTAAAAAGGCTTTTACCATTGCCGTGCGCGTGGCATTGTCCAAAGCCAAAATGCCCGGTTCATACTCAATGTCGTATGCAACAGGCATGCTGGGTTTAAGGCCTTGAATTACTTGCAGGCAGCAGCGTGCCTCCTGACGGGCCATCTCAGGGCTTGTGGCGTAGCTGTACCAGTACACGCCCCAGTTAACACCGTGCAGCTCGCATCCTGCAACATTTCTTTTAAATTGCGGGTCTGTCTGTCGAACGCTGTTGCCATACCCAGCGCGGATCATAGCATGAGAAATTCCAGAATTTTTTACAGTTGCCCAGTTAACGGCTCCTTGCCATTTACTGACATCAATCGCATAAAACATTACTGCCCTCCACTTTTTGCAAGGAAGAAAATTTCAACGTCACTTGTTGGTTTCTCTCCGGACCGCGTTGTGCATTCTAGCGTTCCGTTCCCAACAACTTTTTTGCCCCTGTCAATTACACCACCAGATTCTTTTATGATTTCAAAAACAGAATCTTCATAATCGTCTTCCACAAAAATAGAAGACGCCATAGAAAAATCTGTTGTAATTTCCGGCGCATTTAACATAGGCTTAACAGTTGCCGTTTGCGAAAAATTATCGCTTCCATTCCATTGGTCAACCAAAAAAGTACATTTGTACAAATAGGTTGATCCGGTTTTTCCAACGCCCGAAAACAAAACAGGGAATGAATCCAATGTTGCATTTTCTGGCACAGAAACCCCGTTTTCAGAAAGGACTTGTTTTAGCCCATCTTTTGCGCTTTGCAGACGGTCAATTTGTGATTGAATGCTCATAAAATCACCGCCTTAAATTGCGGCAAGCGCTTCTTCAATGTCACCGCTCAGGCTGACGGTGCCGCCGCTGGTATAGCCCGCCGGAAT
>NZ_CALADU010000025.1 GCF_937890665.1 uncultured Subdoligranulum sp. | reverse complement strand
AAAAATTGAAAGTGAACCGCCCCAGATTGTGCGGACAGCACAAAAAAGAGGCCTGCAAGAGTAGAATGGATTGAATTAGAGACTGGCTTGGCGAAGCGAGAGCGGAGCCAGGCCAGTCTTTGTCTGGAGCCGCTCATAATTGTAGAAATGGATGTACTCGTCAATCAAATAATTTGCTTGCTGAAACGTCTTGACCTTTTGGCGGTAAATGCACTCTGTTTTGAGAATGGAAAAGAAATTTTCAGCCATTGCATTGTCATACGGGTTCCCACGTCTTGACATCGAAGGCGTAATGCCGTAATCTTGAGTTAAGGTCAAACAGGGTGTCATACCAGATCACGGTATCCACATGATCGACCTGCTCAATTTTTGCCTTCAGGGCAGCTACATCCTTGTTCGGCATATCCTCCACGATAATGAAGGAAAAAGCGCCCTTCCCAAAATCCTCCATGAGTTCATTCTGCCCGATGATGGTATCCATATCCTCCGGCAAGTAATTCAGCATGTCATAATTGATTCTGGTATTTGCAATGCCAATCACTGCCGGAATCATCAGCAAAACGGTTAGAATTAAGATCGGTATGCGGTATTTTACAACCGCCTTTGAAAAACACATAGATGATTACATATCCTTTCTGTTAGGGTCTATCTGGCAATATTCGGCATCGATGACCTCCGGCAGCTGGTGACGAATGATCTTAACGGCGGTCAGAATGGTGATCAGATTTAGCACACCTTCGGTTATGAGCGTCACCCCCAGCAAGATCATCACGACCTGGGCGCTTTCCGATGGGCGTAAGAGCAGCAGGAAACCGGCAGCCCCTGTCAGAATTGCTACAGCGAGAATCAGCCACCACTTTTGAATGCCAAAGGCTTTGGAATCAATGGAAATCTGTATTTTGAGGAGCGCGTCTGCCAGAACACAGATGCCCATAACAATGCAGATAAGATTAACCATTGCATCTGTACGGATGATCAGAATGACGCCAAGTGCCACGAGCAGAATGCCAAAGGCCAGATCAAATTGAAATGCCAGCCTGTATAAGTCTTTGGAACAATAGCCGACGATCTTTACCAAGCCGAATAGAACCATGATTCCTCCGCCGAGCCTGCATAGCAGCGTCACCGAGAAATCAGGCACAGCAATCAGTACAATTCCCAATACACATAACAGAATAGAGATCATGATATAGCCAATTTTTGCGGCTTTAATCCGGTTGTTCAGTTGCACAAAAAACACCTCCTTGTTTTGTCAATATTCTCATGGTTGCGTGAAGGTCACGTACCTCATAGACAATCTTTTTATATATAAAAAGTGTGATTTCGCATCGTAATTTACTACATGAGCTGACATATCAGCCAACTCTTCCGTCTATACTGCCAATCTGAATGTAGAGCAGACTAAGCATTCATTTGACAAAAAATATCTTGCAGATCGGCATCAATTGCAGACAGCAAATCTGCATCATGTTTCAGACGACATTTAAGGGAATCTGACACATCGTTTTCAGTCTTGTCTTTTAGGTGATGCTCTAAACTCGCCCAATAGTCCATAGCAATTGTCCGTATTTGGATCTCAACAGGAATGTGTTCTGTTGTCCCCGCCAAGAAAATGGGAACTGAAACAATTAGGTGGAGACTCCGGTATCCGTTTGACTTTGGATTAGAAATAAAGTCCTTTTTCTTAAGCAAACGAATGTCATCTTGAGAAAGGAGCAGGTCAGCGACTAGATTTACATCATTTAGGTAATTGCACACGACCCGAACTCCAGCAATATCAAGAATACCCTCACGAAGGGATTGCATTTCTATGGGGTATCCTTTTCGTCTGAGCTTTTCGAGCATACTTCCTGGAGACTTCAGCCTACATTCAATATGGTGGATAGGATTGTGGCAGTGCTCTACTTGGAATCCATCATTAAGAATCTCAAGTTTGGTCCTTACTTGCTTAATTGCAGCATTGTACAACTGACGGATTGCGAGAAACTCTGTCACATCATCCACGAAAGCCTCGTCCTGTAAGAGCGCCAGATTACGCTCACTTGTCGTCATTTGCAGGATTCTTTCAAAGTCCATAATAAGTCCCCCTTTTCATTTAAAACCGACAGGACTTTGACCCCTCCATAACACAGATAGCCGGACTGCCCAATGCAACCCTTGGGGCAATCCGGCTATTAGGATCTTCTATCACGAAATCAGATTATATCCTGCCAAAGCTGCGGCAAGTTTGTCTGTTCCCAAGGTAATTCCGCAGTATTTGAGCCAAAGTGACCATAGCTTGCGGTGTGTCTGTAAAACGGTGTTCGCAGGGAAAGGCGGTCTATGATAGCAGAGGGGCGCAGGTCAACCGTTTTAAGAATCAGTTCCCGGATCCGGTCTGCCGGGAGCTTTCCCATACCGAAGGTGTCTACCAGAAGGGATACCGGCTGGGCAACGCCGATAGCGTAACTGATCTGGATCTCACACCGATCCGCCAATCCCGCCGCAACCACATTCTTCGCCAAGTACCGGGCCATATACGCACCACTTCGGTCGACCTTTGAGGGATCTTTACCAGAGAACGCGCCGCCGCCATGCCGGGCATAGCCGCCGTAGGTGTCCACGATCAGCTTCCTGCCCGTCAGGCCGCTGTCACCGGCGGGACCGCCAATGCAGAAACGGCCTGTAGGATTGATAAAGAATTTTGTGTTCCTGTCCAGCATGCCCTCCGGGATCACCGGGCGGATGACATGGCGGAGAATATCCTCCCGCAATTGCTCCATGGACACATCCGCCTCATGCTGGGAAGAAACTACAACAGTGTCCACCCATGCCGGGATTCCGTCCCGGTACTCCACGGTGACCTGGGCCTTCCCATCTGGCAGCAGATAGGGCAGAATTCCCTCCTGCCGCACAAAGGCAAGGCGCTTTGTCAGCGCATGGGCAAGCTCAATGGGCAGCGGCATCAGGTTTTCCGTTTCCTTGCATGCGTAACCAAACATCATGCCCTGATCTCCTGCGCCGTTTTCCATAGAATCCGTCTTCTCCACACCCATGTTGATATCGGGGGATTGCTCATGGATATCCACTGTGATTTGGCAGGTGTCTGCGTCAAAGCCATAGCCGTGCTTCACATACCCGATATCCCGAACCACCTGCCGGGCAATAGCGGCATAGTCCACACGGGCAGCCGAGGTGATCTCGCCGAAAATGTGGATCCCGTTGGGAATGGCAGTTACTTCGCAGGCTACATGGGAATGGGGATCGTTTTCCAAAAGGGCATCCAAAATGGCATCGGCGATCTGGTCACATACCTTATCCGGGTGTCCCGCTGTGACGCTTTCAGAGGTAAAGAAGGTTGTCATTTTGCCGCTTCTCCCTTTTTCTTCGCACAGCTGCAGCTCCACAACTCGGTGGCGGTGGGGGTCCAGTTCTTTGCGTAAGCCTCGCATTTATCGCACAGGTGATCCACCGTTTCCGGGGATTGCAGGTCTGTGGAATGAGCGCCGGTAGCTTTCACAATTTCCCGCAGCTTTTCCGGATTCTCCAGCATGGGGCAGGGACGCAGATGGTTATCGTTAAAGGGCTGCCCATCGTGATAGGCCATGAAAATGGGGCTGCGCAGTACATCCAGCAGGCTCATGTCCCGGATGTTGGCGTTGGAATAGTGGATAAACACGCAGGGATCACAGTCACCGTTGGCGTTGATATGCAGATACCGCCGTCCACCGGCAATGCAGCCGCCTACATACTCGCCATCGTTCTGGAAGTCCATGGCGAAGATCGGCTTGGTAGCCCGGATCTCCCGGATCCTGTGATACATGAATTCCCGCTGCTCAGGATTGGGCAGCAGTTCCGGCACTGCGTCATTGCCCACGGGCATGTAGTGGAAGTACCAGACAAACCGAGCACCCCACTGAATCATCTGATCAATAAATTCATAGGAGCTGATAGAATCCAGATTCTGGCTGGTGTAGCAGCAGGACAGGCCGAAGGGCAGATGCTTCTCCTTCAGGATTGCCATTGCCTGAATCACTTTCTGGTAGGTACCGTTGCCCCGGCGGCCATCGGTGGCAGACTCAAAGCCCTCCACGCTGATGGCAGGGATAAAATTCTTCACCCGGAGCATCTCGTTTGCAAAAGCTTCGTCGATCAATGTGGCGTTGGTGAAGGAAAGGAACTGGCAGTCGCTGTGCTTTTCACACAGGGTGATCAGGTCCTTTTTGCGAACCAGAGGCTCACCGCCGGTATATATGTACATATATACGCCCATTTCCTTGCCCTGGGTGATAATGGAATCGATCTCGTCAAAGGTCAGGTTCAGCTTGTTGCCGTATTCCGCGGCCCAGCAGCCGGTGCAGTGCAGGTTGCAGGCAGAGGTAGGGTCAAGCAGAATGGCCCAAGGAATATTGCAGTTATATTTCTTCCGGTATTCCTCCTGCTTTGGCCAACCGATGATATTCGCGTTGAGGAAGAAATTTTCAAAGGTGGCCTTTAGAACCTCCGAATCCGTCTCCTTCAGGATGTTCATAACGAGCTGATACATGTTGTTCTGCGGGTCTTCCAGCACTTGACGAACTGCCGCGCGCTGGACTGGGAAACTGTCTGGGCCATCGCCAGCCAGCTTATCCACCCAGGACATCAGTTTCAGAGCATTTTCTTCCGGATTTTTCTCCAAGTAGCCAAAAGCAGTACGCAGAGTTGCTTTTTTCAGTTGATTTGTAAATGACATCTTTATCTCTCCATATATAAGGGGGGGAGGCAACGCCTCCCCCCAGTGAAGCTTCTATCACTCAATTACATGATATTCTTTCAGCAGCTTTTCGATATCTGTTCCGCGGATATTCTCCAGCAGCTTCTTGACCACCATTTTCTCCTTGAAACCCAGGTTCATTTCCGTCAGGGGCTTGCCGTCCCGAAGCTGGATGGTGGCGTTCAGCAGATCACGGATATCGTAGACGCTGCCCCAGACCTCGGGCACACCACGGTCGATGTCCAGCAGGGTGTAGACAGCCTCCATGCCGGTACGCATGGAATACTCGGTGGTGAAGATGGTATCCCGCTTGGTTTCGGCAAACTGACCCAGAAACGCAAAGTTCACAGCACCCTCGGGCACCACATCAGGACGGTCACCGGCGGCACGGGGCATGAAGAAAGCGGTAATATAGGGCATCATCACCGGCACAGTGTTGGCGCTGTGCTCGGCCAGCTCCTCGATCTCCCCCACCGGCACGCCGATGTGGTACAGCCACTCCATACAGATTTCCTTACCGGTGCACTCCCGCATGGGCTTCTTCACGAAGTCGCCGGGTTTGTCGGAGAACAGACCGTAAACCCACACCAGGCACTGATCCTTGGGCTGATTCCGGAACTGGGGCTGACGGTTGATGGTCCAGCTCAGGAGCCAGCCGGAATCCTTCACGGTCACGATGCCGCCGGTAACCACGCCGCCGGTAAAGGGGTCACGCTTGCAGATATTCTTGATATAGGGAATGATCTTCTGATCCAGTGTGGTGACGGTGGCGCTCATCCAGTTGGACTGCTCAGGATCATGGCAGAACTTGTCGGGATGACCGAAGGAAGGATCCTGTGCAGCAATTCTGCGCCACATATCCCAGCCGCCGCCGGGCTTGATTTCGGGGTTGAAGGGTGCCACGGTGTTCTGGGAACCCATGGTGGCGTTCTCCACGCAGCCACCGTTGGTAATGAACACCAGATCGTTTTCCGTCAGGTCAACAAACTGATGTTTGCCCTCAGACAGCAGCTCAATACGCTTTGCCTGCTTTTTACCGGGCTGGATGTCGAACTCCACATTGACCACCTTGGTGTTATAGTGGAACTGGACACCGAAGCCTTCCAGATACTTGACCATGGGCAGAATCATAGATTCGTACTGGTTATAACGGGTGAACCGCAGAGCCTTGAAGTCCGGCAGACCGCCCACATGGTGGATATAGCGCTTGAGATACAGCTTCATTTCCAAAGCGCTGTGCCAGTTCTCAAAGGCAAACATGGTGCGCCAGTAGAGCCAGAAATTGGAGTTCAGCACCTCATCATCGAAGAAATCCGTGATGCGCTTATCGTACAGGTCTTCATCGGGGGTGAAGAACAGCTTCATGATCTCCATTGCAGCCTTGTCGGACAGACCGAACTTGCCGTCGGTGTGGGCATCCTGACCCTGGTTGACGGTTGCCCGGCAGAGGGAGTAGTTGGGGTCTTTCTTATTCAGCCAGTAGTATTCGTCCAGAACACTGACCCCTTCTGTCTCGATGGACGGAATGGAGCGGAACAAATCCCACATGACCTCGAAATGGTTATCCATCTCCCGTCCGCCCCGCATGACATAGCCTACATCGGGGTACTGCCAGCCATCGCATGCACCGCCGGGAATGGGGTCTTTCTCATAGATGTGGATGTTCTGACCCTGCAGCTGTCCGTCACGAACCAGATAGCAGGCGGCAGTCAGAGCCGCAAGGCCGGTGCCGATGATGTGGGCGGATTTGTTGTCCACGCCCTCGGGCTTTCTGGGACGGGCAAAGGCTTCGTAATTACCGCTGGAATAATACATAATTTTTCCTCCTTGTTATATTGGCATCCTTTATTTGAGAGGTGTTTTTTTGTTTACGCCCTCATTATATCGGGAAGATTCTTCCTTTCCTATGGACAGAGATACCCCCTATGCCTGAAATTCAGACACAGGGGGTAGGTTTGCCTGGTTTTTTGACTCGTATCGCAAAAAAAGCAGGACCGAAGTCCTGCTTATACCTGGGAATATGAAGTTGTATGCTGGAATTCATCATAAAAAAGCAAAATATCTTTATATACATCCAGCTTTTTCTCTTCGTTGAGTATCTCATGACGCATATGTTCATACAGTTTGCTGCTGATATTTGTATAGCCCAGCTCCGATAAAAAAGCGATTAGCTGTTCAAATCGCTTTCTTGATCGAATAACCGGGTCTTCCTCACCGGCAATGACAAGAATTGGCAAATGTGGGTTGCTTACATGCCAGTTTCTTTTCTCAAAAGCCGCTTTTTGCAGCCTCAAAAGGTTGACAAACCCATTTGTGGTAAAGATAAATCCACATTTCGGATCTTGGTTGTATTGTGCAACATTGGCTTGGTTTTCTGAGAGCCAGCCATTCGGAATCGAATTTCCGGCATTAAACTGCGAAAAGGCCATAGCATTCAACATTTTATTCGGAGCCTTTTCCTTAATGAAGGGTTTTGAAAGTCTGGCCAGAAGCAGACCAAGCCCCGCTGCCGCATTATAGGTCGGCGGACCGCACAGAACAACTTTGTCAATTTCCGAATCATATCTTTTCAGATAACCCCGGGCAACAAGCGTACCCATGCTGTGACTAAACAGAAATACAGGAAGGCCAGAATAGATATGTTTAATATACTTTGTAACGGTATGCAGATCCTCAATGATTGCCTGTTCATTCTCGGTATAGAAAAAGCCATAATCCTCTGCCTTTTCCACACTTCCACCATGTCCACGATGGTCATGAATAACACACACATATCCATGATCGGAAAGATAATTCATGAAGTCGTAGTATCTCTCCTTGTGTTCAGCCATACCATGGGAAAACTGAATAACGCCTTTGGGATTCCCCTCTGGCACAATCACTGCGATTTCCAGCCCCAGTCCGTCAAACTCAGAAAGTATTTTTTCGATTCTCATGTTGCCTCCTTTTCGTTATAAGAGCGAAGAAAAACATCCACTCGGATTTTGTTACCATATTATCAATCATTTTCAAAAACTTTCCACAGACAAAATATCCCCTGTGTCTGAAATTCAGACACAGGGGGTAGGCTTGCCTAAAGACTATGACCGCATTTTCTCACAACGGTCAATGAGATGCTCCAAATCACCGCACTTTAATTCTAAAATCCGCCGAAACCGGGCCATAGCATTCGGGTTCATACCGGTTTCCAGCCAGCCCATGATCATACCGAAGCTGACACATTTCAGATAATCTACAACGGTGGTATAATCCTCAGATGTCATTTTTCGGTTGCCTAGAACGCCGTCTACATACGTCCTGGCCACATAAGTACAGACCCGCCATTGGTATTGCTCATAAATGTCTCGGTTGACGGAATGATAGATATGAAGCACTGCTTTCCGATTGGCCAGAGCAAATTCCAGTGCTGCATTGATACAATCGTCCAGGGAATCGATGGTAGGATGCCCCCGGATAATCCGCTCCGCATCCTCATCTACAACGCTTTCCACCAATTGCGGCAGGTCCTGGTAATAGTAATAAAAGGTATTGCGGTTCACGCCGCAGTCATCTACAATATCCCGAATGGTAATTTGGCTCAAAGGCTTCTCGTTCAATAGTTTCACAAATGAATCCCGAATGGCTTTTTTAGTAAAACTGGCCATGCGTTACGCCTCCTTATTACACAGTGTAACGACATCTGAAATATCACATTGAAGGGCAACACATATTTTTACAATCGTATCCAGATGGACCGGCTGATCTTTTCCCATTTTAGCAATCACGGACGAACTGAGATGTGCCATATTCTGTAAATCTTTTTTCTTCAATTTACGGTCAATCAACAGTTTCCAAAGGCTGTTATAAGAAAGGCTAAGCGTTGCATTATCCATTTTTCCACCCCACAGTGTTGTGTCATAATATATATTATATCATTTTTTCTTCTAATACGCAATAGAATTTACACGAAATCGCTATTTTTATATAGTTAATAAAAAGTCCGCCGATTACAAGTCATCACGCAAAAGTTTTTTGGAGACAATCTTCAGATAGAATTTATATGGATGTTTGCAAAGTAGAAAGGAACAAATACGAAGGAAATTCGTATGTAGTAAGATGCCGCCCGGAAGGACGGCATCTTGTTTAATAGGCGGGAATACCATAACCAAGGATTTCATAATAGCCCACAGAATACTGCCTCTGACGGCAGCTATCACCGGAATTTCCCTCGATGGTATAGACAATGCCGTTTTTGCATTTTTCCACGATACCCACATGGTCGGACTGTCCGTCCTGGGGACCGGAAGAACCATTCGGGGAATCCCAATCAAAGAAGATAATCATACCCGGTGTCGGTTCTATACTGTTGTCGGCCCATTGGCCACGATCCTTGAACCACTGGACGCCATTTACACAGCCTGCGAATTTGGGAATAACACCGGTGTCAATATAGCCGCACTCGTTGGCGCACCAGCTCACAAAGCAGGCACACCATTCCACACGGCCCTCAAAACCGTACCATGACCAATAAGGCTGTCCGCCGATGTTGCCCACCTGTGACAATGCCACAGCCACAATCGTGTCATCGCTGACGCCGATTCCATACAGCACCGCCGCCCACAGGGAATTGTTTTCCTCTGCCAACAGCTCTGCAAGCTGCGCCCGCTGGTCAGCATTGAAACCAAAATAGTCAGCCATTTCCTCAGCGGTTTTATGGCTGACCGTGATATACAGTGTGGTTCGGGTAACGGTGGTTGTGGTTTCCACGATATTGCCGTTGCCGTCGTCCGATTCTTCAATTACTGTTTCCGTGCTGGTTTCCGTCCGGGAGGAGATTTCATTCATCTGCCAGAAGATGTCCTTTAGAATGGCTTTCCTGGCATCGTCCACCGTTGCCACGTCCATGGCATTGTCCGGGTCAGTGGTGGTTTTGACCGCATAAACAGAAAGCACCTCTGGTCAGACGGCACGGGAGCCGGACATTTCCAGTACATCATAGGAGATATTGGCCTTAATGGTGTCAAGTTGGTTTTCGTAATCCTCGTTGATCTCCCGTACCACTGTCTGCATGGTCTGCCCGGTGCCGGTGTCCTCACCGGAAAAGAAAATACCAAAGCAGGAACCAACGATCAGCCCGATCAGGCAGATAATGACGATGACAGCTAATATCATACATCTTTTGATTATTCCACCCGTTTCAGTTCAACAATAAAAAGCTGGTCAGGAATTTTCCCAACCAGCTTATGTCTATATATTTCTACCTCTCATTTCGTTCAGTAAACAAGTTTTCCTTCCATTCGATTTTATGTTTTCGCAGAAGTGATACCATACCTGCTTTTTCCCGTTTGAGGCGTGCGTTTTCTTTTTCCACCTGCATTCGCCGTGCTCTTTCCTCCATGAGTGCCTGACGGTACCGAGCAGTCTGCTCTCCCAGTCTGTTGGTCAGATCATTCACTTTCTTTTTCAGACTGTTCAGCACACTTTCCAGCTGCCGGATTTTTTTCTGGGCGGCATCCCGCAGTTTCTGCAGCTGTTCATCCTGACGGCGGTACACCACATACTGTTTGGCTGCATGGAGCAGGTTTTCAAAGTCACTGCGCGGCAGCGTTACCCGGTCACTCAAAAGCGCCTTTTTCGCACTGACGGCCTCGATCTTATCAAGGTCCACCACTTGTTTCTGGACCGCCTGCAAGGTGTCCTCTATCTTTTCCACTTCGGTACGTTTCTGCGCAATGGCTGAATCCAGTTCCTTGACCTCCTTGCTGCGCTCCTGCTTTTTGTACTCCAATACAGACAGGTGTTCTTCGTGGGTGCCGAGTTGCTCCCATTCGATACCATGCTCCTGCATGATATCCGCCAGCACCTGCTTTTCCCGCTGCACCCACAGATTCCACTCTGTGGCGCTGCGCGTTCCGCCCACAAAGCCCATCTGCGCCAGCGCCTGTTTGAGGGATACACGGGTATCCATTCCCCGTTTGCTGCCGGTGATATAGGGCACAAAATCAATATGGACATGAGGCGTCGCTTCATCCATGTGCAAATGAGCAGAAAACATACGCAGTGTGTGGTTTCGTGCTTGAAAGCCATGGACATACGCTTCCAGACATTGCCGGGCAAGGTCCGCCGTTTCCGAACCGATGCCGGTATCATCCTTGTTTCCGATTTGCAGCACGATCTCGTGGAAGGGCTTTTCCTGCCTGGAGGAAGCGATTTTTTCATAATAGTCCGCTATACAGCGGTCATTGCGTGTCTGCTTTGCATTGTAACGCCGCTGTGCTGCGTCAAACAGTTCATGGTACACCGTTCGGATATCTTCCTTGCAGTATTCCACATTCAGATGGCTGCGGGACGGGTCTACATTGGGGGCGTAAAACGCACGGCTGTTATGATTGAGGGAGCCTTTCCCAACCATGGCGCTGATTGTCCTTTTCAAAATCTCTCCTTTCTCCGGCGTAAGCCGGCGGGTTCTGTTACTCTTGCCAAGAGTAACGCAAAAGCACTTTTGACACTTCGCATCAAAAGCGCCTTTGCGCCCTGCGGGGCTACCTAGCTGAAAAAGCAATCTCCTGTTTTCAAGGAGGCAAGATGCCCTGTTCTTATAGATAGGGTCATCTTGCCTCCTTGCATTATTTTTGTGGCAATTCCCACAACCATCGTTTTCCCACCTTGCGGGAAGTGACACCCAACTCGTACCGGGCATTGCGCAGCGTTTTGGGCTTGATGCCTTTTTGCTCCGCAGCTGCCTCTATTTCAGTTTGCAGCAGAGCCCCTTCCGCCAGCACTTCCTGCAGGAAGTGCTGTGCTTCCCGCAGTTTATGCCCGCGGCTGTTGCCTGAAAGCAAATCTTCTGCGCTGATGTCATATTCACCTGCCCATTGAAAGCCCTGCTCCGGGTCGAGGCGAAAGGCTATCGCCTTTCCTTCCGGAGCCAGGGAACTTTTGGTGGGGCAGACAACCCGCAGCGTCGGGTCATCCTTGATACGGCCTACCACCAGAACACTTCTGGAAGCTGCCTGAAAGTCGATGGAGCCGAGCCCCCGATAACTGGATTTTTCCCCGCTGTTCTTGTTCATGTGTCCGATCAGGACGATGGCACAGTGATGCTTTTCAGCCAAGACACCGACCCTGTGCATCAGTGGTCTGATCTCGTTGGCGCGGTGCATATCCACCCTGGCCCCGATGTAGCCTTGAATCGGATCAAGCACAGCCAACCGTGCATGGGTCTGCACAATGGCCTGTTCCAGCCGGTCATCCTCCAGCGTCAGCGCCCTATCGCCGTCATCGATCACCAGCACCTTGTCACAGGCGGCACCGGCGGCGACGAGACGCGGCTTAATAGTATCCGACAGACCGTCCTCCGCCGTCTGGTAGATCACATTGCCGGGTACCATGGGCGGCATTCCGTCCCATGCGGGTCTGCCGGTGGTCAGGCGCGCAATCAGCTGCAGAATAAAGGTGGTTTTTCCTTCGCCGGGATCTCCCTGAATGATGGTGATCTTTCCGCAGGGAATGAATGGATATACCAGCCACTCCACTTCTTGTACGGGAATTGTATCCAGGGAAATCAATTTTACAGTACTCTCATTTTCCATAAAGCCTCCCATTTTTTCTTCAAAAATGGCGGCTGCTGTGGTAAAATATCAGTGGTACCTGATAGTTACACACAGCAGCCGCTGTTGGTACTGTCTTTCATCGGAGCGTTTACCCCTGCACGGGTAAGCGCTCTTTTTTGTTACCCAACATGACTTTCCGAGTTAAAATAGCCGATTTCCTCCCATACCTTGCGGTCAGGACAGTAGTAGTTATACTCGTTGGAACCTTCCCGCTTGACTGCGTAACCGAACTTGAAAATTCCCTGTTGCAAGCCCACTCGTACATACTGCGCGTCCTTGTGCATTGCCCTTGCAATTTCCGTTACCGGTACATTTCTCCCCGTAAACGGCGGCATCTTTCCGTAGTTCTGACTTTCTCCCATGCTTTCCACCTCCTTCTGCTTGTGATTGCTTTTCAGCAATTTCATTATACGCAGTTTTACTTCGTATGTCAATCTTGTATATGAATTTATTTTTCATATAATTTGCCTAAGATGCTTGATTTCTTCGCATTCCTATGATAGTATTAAGACGAGGTGAGAAGCCATGAATCTTACAAACGAACAAATTGGACAGCGCATCAAAGAAGTCCGTACAGAAAAAAATATTACACAGACTCAACTTGCGAAGTTTTTGGGGAAAAGCCTGCGTACCGTACAGAGCTACGAAAGTGGTGAAAGCCGGATATTCTTTGACACCGTATGCAGCATTGCAAACTTTTTGGGGGTAACCCCTTCCTACCTGTTGGGGTTTGAAGAACCCCAAATGCAACTGAACTCTCTGTCCGACGTCATCGCAGTACTCTATGAACTCAATAAAAAGAAAGAGCTTCATTTTGATGTGGATATCAAGCACGAGCACAACGACGATGGGAATTTCACCGCTTCCCTGATTTTTCGTGCTGACAATCCCGATGCCAGTCTGAATGGAACGCTTTGCTACCTTCTGGAGAACTTCTCCTCCGCACGCACATGGTCCGAAGAGTACTGGCACAATCCCAAACAAATGAAAAGCTGGATGCAGGAGAATACGGCCCAATATGCCGGAACGCCCTTGACAGACAAGCCCCTTTACTCTGCCGATCTCAGCAAATATAGCCTTGCCGAGCTGAAGGCCATGACCAAGGAGCAGCTGGAGAATCTGAAGTGACGTTGATAAGAGGTTTTCCTCTTTATCATAAAATCTGCCTGAGCGAAAGGGAGTTTGATAAAAACATGAAATTACCCAATGGCTACGGCAGCGTAGTCAAAATGTCCGGAAAACGCAGAAAACCCTATATGGTACGCAAAACCATCGGCTGGCATTTGGATAAAGAAAAAGGCAGACAGATTCAGGATTTCATCATCATCGGCTATGCTGAAACCAGAGCTGAAGGTCTGAAAATGCTGGCTGAATACAATCAGAATCCTTATGACGTGGATACCGCCAAGGTCACCTTCGCCGAAGTGTACGAGCGCTGGTCCAAATCCAAGTATCCCACTATCTCACATTCCAATGTAAAGGGGTATGAGGCTTCTTACAAAGTCTGCGGATTTTTGTACGATAAAGCCTTCCGTGAGATCAAACTGTGTGACTTGCAGCTTGTCATTGAAACCTGCGGCAAGAACTATCCTACGCTGAAAAAGCTAAAGGGTCTGTTCAACCAGATGTATGCCTATGCCATGAAGAACGACATCTGCAATAAGGACTATTCCCAATTTGTCGATCTGGCAGGTTACCGGGACAAGAATCCCAACCGACGTGACCGCAATATCTTCACAAAAGAAGAGCTGGCAACCCTGTGGGCGCACAAAGCCAATCCCTATTGTCAGATTTTGCTCATGCTCAATTACAATGCCTGCCGCATTTCGGAGTTTCTGGATCTGAAGAAGGAGAACGTCCATCTGGAAAAACAGTATTTTGATGTGGTGGAAAGCAAAACCGAAAACGGTATCCGGAAGGTGCCCATTGCAGACAAGATGCTGCCCTTTTACAAAGGATGGATGGAGCGCTCGCCTTGCGAGTATCTGCTTTGCACCACTGACGGCAAACACCTGGACTACTTCAATTACTGCGACACCTACTGGGACCCTTTGATGGAAGAATACGGGATGAAACACAAGCCTCACGACACCCGACACACCTGTATTTCCATGATGGCTGATGCCGGTGTGAACCCCACCATCCAGAAGAAGATTGCCGGTCATTCCGGTGCCATGAGCCTGACCGAGCGTGTGTACACTCATCTGGATATCCAGACCCTTATTGACGGTATCAACATGATTTGCAAGCCATAAGGTCTTTCTTTTTTGCAAATAAAAAAGCAGGAGACGTTCTCCTTGCGGAAAACGTCTCCTGCGATAGGCAATTTGCTTTGGAATGGTCTGCTGCATACTCGCTTCTTACCTGCTGCTTTTTCAGCAGGTTCCAAAGGCGATTTGCTGCATTCCACCACGTCAGGCGCATCCGATTTTCTGCACACAATCGTGCAAAAAAGTCGTGAAGCGTACTGAAAAGTTTGCAAATAATGCGGACAATCAGCGCTTGCTGAACTGAGGCGCGCGACGGGCAGCCTTGAGGCCGTACTTCTTACGTTCCTTCATACGAGGATCGCGGGTCAGGAAGCCAGCCTTCTTCAGCACGGGGCGCAGCTCGGGGTTGAACTGCAGCAGGGCGCGGGACAGGCCATGGCGGATGGCGCCAGCCTGACCAGAGCAGCCGCCGCCAACCACGTTGACGACAACGTCAAACTTGCCTTCGGTTTCGGTGAGAACCAGCGGGCTGTTGACCAACAGCTTCAGGGTTTCCAGACCAAAGTAATCATTGATGTCGCGGCCGTTGATGATCATCTTGCCGGTGCCATTGTAGACACGCACGCGGGCAACGGAATGCTTACGACGGCCGGTGCCGTAGAAATAAGGTTTCGTCTCGTACATCTTCTATTGCCTCCTTACTCAAATCTCAACGGCTTCGGGCTTCTGGGCAGCATGCGCATGCTCAGCAGTCTTGTAGCAGTGCAGGCGGGTCATAGCCTTGGTGCCCAAAGTGTTGCTGGGAACCATGCCCTTGACGGCATAGGTCATGGCCTTGTCGCTGGCTTCCGCCATCAGGGTCTTGTACTGGGTTTCCTTCAGACCGCCGATCCAGCCGGAGTGGGTGCGATGGAACTTCTTCTCCAGCTTCTTGCCGGTCAGAACAGCTTCGTCGCAGTTGATGATGATGACATGATCGCCACAGTCAACATTGGGGGTGAAAGTGGCCTTGTTCTTGCCACGCAGGATAACAGCGGCCTTAGCGGCAACGCGGCCCAGCGGTTTGCCGGCAGCGTCGATCACATACCACTTGCGGTCAGCCATTTCAGCGGGCTTAGCGAGAGTCGTGCTCATAGTAGGGACCTCCATTGAAATAGTAACACGTCCGTTCGTATAAACGGTATTGTACAGCGCCGCGCAGGCTTGCTGCCTCGGGGCGCTTTTTCGCGCAAGTGTGATTATAGCAGAAAGTCCCCCGCAAGTCAACGATTTTGGGAAAAGATTTTAATATATTCCCGTGTAGCTCTCAAATTTTCTTGTTTTCTCTTGTATTCTCTCGTTTTCTAATTTCCTATTTTTGCTTTTCATAAACCGTACCTGTCCTTGCAAAAAGCCCGGCCCGCCGCACAGACAACGCTGTACGACGGGCCGGGCCTCGGGTTTGGTTTCCGTTTTGTGTTTACTGTTTAATGGCGCTGATCACACGGCTCAGGTCGTGCTCATCCTCGCAGACAATTTTCACAGGATGGCTATAGTCCAGGCTCATCATGCCCAAGATGCTCTTGGCATCGGCAATGCTGCCCTTCATATCGTGCACGCCGACCGCGTTGTAACATTTGGCGGCAGCAGACACGATTCCCTTAACCTCCGTGAAGTTGGAAACCTTGACTTGTTTCACCATAATAATGACCTCCAGACATTTTCCCTCAACGAACCGTCTCTTCCAAAACAGCGGCATCCCTCATGCACACTGTGCGGTTCGCCACAGGGCGGCCGAACCATCTTGTTCGGTTTTCCCTCCCTGCATTGGGCATTATAGCACAATTATTCCCGTCCGGTTTGTGTATCATGCACAAAAGCCATTTTTTCCATTTCCTGCACAAAAGGGCCAAATCTTCATTTTTTGGATTTGGTGACTTTGCTCAGTTTTTTGACCCATTTTCGCCGTCCGTTCATAGTTTTTATGTTTTTAGAGGCCTATTTTTATGTTTTTAACTCGTTTTTCTTGTTTTCGCTTGATTTTCAAAATCTTTTTGATGCAAAATTGAGTGTTTTTTAGCTCTCATTTGCAACAAAATCACATATTTTATCCTTCTTTTTGGGGCTGTTTACCCCTTTACAGCCCCTTCATGGTTAATGCGATACGTTTTTTGGCAATATCCACAGACAGTACTTTCACTTTGACGATATCCCCCACCTTGAGCACCTCTCGGGGATGCTTGATAAAACGGTCGCTGATTTGAGAAATATGGACCAAACCATCCTGATGGACCCCCAGATCCACAAAGGCACCAAAGTCGATGACGTTACGCACCGTGCCGGTCAACTCCATGCCGGGTTTCAGATCCTCCAGACTCATCACGTTGCTACGCAGCAGCGGTTTGGGCAAACTATCCCGCACATCCCGGCCCGGCTTGCACAGTTCCGAGACAATGTCGCGCAGGGTGGGGGCACCGATGCCCAAGGTATCGCAAAGAGCTTTTTCCCCTTTCGCCTTTACGGCAGCGGGCAGGGCCGCCAGTTTATCAGTACCAATCTCCGCAGTGGTATAACCGCAGGCTTCCAACAGGGCTTTGGCGGCGGTATAGCTTTCGGGGTGGACAGCGGTGGCATCCAGACGGTTCTTCGCTTCGGGCAGCCGCAGGAAGCCGGCGCACTGCTCGTAGGCCTTGGGACCCAGTCCCTTCACTTTTTTGAGTTGGGCGCGGGATGTGAAGGCCCCCCCTTCCTCTCGCCAAGCCACAATATTTTTGGCCGTAGTGGCGGTAACGCCTGCCACACGGCGAAGCAGCGGGGCGCTGGCAGTGTTTAGGTCCACGCCCACACTGTTGACGCAGTCCTCCACCACGCCATCCAGCGTTTCGTTCAGACGCTTTTGGGGCATATCGTGCTGGTACTGCCCCACGCCCACCGCTTTGGGATCGATCTTGACCAGTTCGGCCAGCGGGTCCTGCAAACGGCGGGCAATGGACACCGCACTGCGCAGGTTCACATCAAACTGCGGGAATTCCTCTGCCGCCAGTTTGCTGGCCGAATACACCGAGGCACCCGCCTCACTGACAACCATATATTGCAGGTGCCGGCCCTCTTCCTCGGCCAATTCCCGGATAACGGACGCGGCAAACTCTTCGGTTTCATGACCGGCAGTACCGTTGCCGATAGCCATGACTTCCACGCCGTTCTTGCGGACCATCTCTTTGATAATCCGCTTGGCTTGATCCACCCGCTTAAATTCCGGCACAGGATAGACCACATTGGTGTCCAGTACCTTACCGGTGGGGTCCACCACCGCCACTTTACAGCCCATACGGTAGCCGGGGTCCAAGCCCATCACCGTCTTGCCCCGGATGGGCGGCTGGAGCAGCAACTGGCGCAGGTTATCGCCAAAGACCCGAATCGCGCCCTCGGCAGCAGCATCGGACAGTTCCCCCCGCAGCTCATTTTCCAAACTGGGGTGAATCAACCGGCTGTAAGCGTCCAACGCTGCGGCCTCCACCAATTTCGCGCTGGCGCCTCCGGTCTTTTTGCGGGCGAACATCCAGGCCGCAATGGCACCAGCCCGTTCGCTGTCCACCTGAATGCTGACCTTGAGGTAACCTTCCCGCTCGCCGCGGTCCAACGCCAGAACCCGGTGACCGGGGATCTTGGCCAGCGGCTCGGCGTAGTCATAGTACTGGGCATAGACGCTGTCCTCATCCTTTGCCTTGGTGCTGGCGATCCGTCCAAACGCCCGGTAATAGCGGCGCAGTTCGGCACGGCAGGCCGCATCGTCAGAGATTTTTTCCGCCAAAATGTCCTGTGCCCCGGCCAACGCCGCTTCCTCATCGGGTACTTCGTCATTGAGGTACGCCTGCGCCGCTGCCTGCGGATCAAAGGAAGCCTCCTGCCGGAAGATCGCATCGGCCAGCGGCTGCAATCCCCGCGCCTTGGCGATGCTGGCCCGGGTCTTGCGCTTGGGCTTGTAGGGCCGGTAAAGGTCCTCCACCTCAGCCAGTGTCTTGGCTTTTTCCAACGCAGCGGTCAGTTCCGGCGTCATGGCTCCTTGCTCGGTAATGGAGGCGGTGACCTCCTCCTTGCGTTTATCCAGTCCCCGCAGATATTCCAGACGGTCCCCCAGATTGCGCAGCACCTGATCATCCATCGAGCCGGTGGCCTCTTTGCGGTAGCGGGCAATGAACGGAATGGTGTTGCCCTGATCGATCAAATCAATGGCCCCCTGCACGTTCTTGACGCTCAGATTCAGTTCGGCGGCCAGTTGTTCAGCATGGTTTGGCATTCAAGTTCCTCTTTCTTTTCCTATATAAAAGCAGCAGATACACTGCATAGACTGCCACCCCCGCCAAGCTGATCTTGGCGGAAAGTGCCAGTCCCGGTGTGTGGTAGGTACATTGGATCTCGGCTTCCCCCGCCGGGACCAGAATGGCCATCAGACCGTTATCTACCTTTTCGATCTTGGCCGGCACCCCATTGACGGTAGCGGTAAAGCCGTCGTCGTAGGGCACACTGAAAAAGACCAACTCTTGCTGGTCATAGGCTGTATGGGCCACAAAGCCGGTACGGGTGGCCGTAAAATCCACCGCCGCCGTGGCGCGCCGGTCACTGCAATCCGCCACATAGCGCTCGGTGCTGCGGTCATCCAACTGGAACTGGGGCAGCGGTGTCAGCAAACCTGCGTAGGTTTCGATTTGGTCCTCGTCCAGCAGCAATGCCCGCATGAGAATCCGGGCACGCTCTTCCTCCGGTACCGTTTCCAACTGTTCCTGCGTCACATAATAGTCGTAGGTAAAGCCCATGGGCACCCAGTTGTCGTTCTTATACAGGTAGTAGGCGGAAGTTTCGCCGCACTGTGTCCAACCGGTAAGCGCTTCGCCGGTCCAGTCTTCGTTACTGTCCTTGGCCACCAGTGTGTAGCGTACACTGAGCAGCCCCCGCAATCCTTCGTTCTGTACGTCAGGTTTGGAGTTTACATCCCGGGTGACGCCCATTTCGGGGTAAAATTCCATAATGCTGGGCGCCACAGTAGAATTGAAGAATTGCAGACAACTGCGGTCAAACCACAACCCCAGATTGTTGTGAGCCCCGTAGGCGTCCAACCGGTAGAAGGTATCGTCGGGCAGTGCCGCGTCGATCTCGTCCACCGAATCGTAGGTTTCGGCAATCAGGTCGCCGTCCGTCTCCCACTGGGGGTATTTGGTCAGCGAGAGGTGTACCGTCCCGTACAAAAAGCTGAAAGACAGTACACTGACCAACAAAATCTTGGCCCAACTGCGGCGGGTATGGCCCCATCGCCACAAAAACCAGAACAACAGCACGCCCAACATGCTGACTGCAAAAATTCCCCAGAACCGGGGCTGCAGATCCACCACACCCAGTTGGAAGTTCCCGTCCTCGTCGGTGGCAGGCACCAGCGCAAAGGCGACGGCGCTGAGGGTGACCAACGCCACCAACCGCCACGCCCGAGGTAGCTGCTGCTCGGCCAGATGGGGACGGAACAGCACATAAGCGGTGGCCCCACAGAGCACCAGCACCGGCATATAGTACCACCGGGCATAATAGCTGGAGTTAAGGGCATAGAAAGCGCTGTTCAGCACCGGCACAAAAGCGCAAAGGATACAGACTTTGAGAATATAGGTAAAGGGATGGCTGCGCCGTCCCCGGCAGAAAGCGATTCCGCCCGCAACGCCCACCAACGGCAGGTAGGCCGTCATACTGGTATGCTTGAGAATGCCTTCATGGAACATGTCTTTGAAATAGGGGGCATCCGGCATCAAAAAAGCGCTGTACAAAATCGCCCCGTATTGCTGGGAGTTGCCGTAGACAAGATAGCCGTACCCATCGAAGGGGTCGATGGTGCGTGGATTTTGCACCAAAGATAGGCCTGCCGGGATGAGCAGCACACAACCCATGGCGCAGCCCAGCAAGGTTTCCCCTGCCAAGGCGGCAAAACTGCGGGGCCCCACCTTATAGGCCCGGCCCGCCAGCATGCAGAGGAAATAGAGAATCAAAAAGACAGCTTGTCCGGCGAAGAAGAAATAGTTGTTGACCAGATTCAGCGCCACCCAGAACGGGAAAGCGCCCCGCTTGCCGTCCAGCACCGCATCATCCAGCGAAGCCAGCATATAAGGAAATAGCGCTACCACGTCTAAAAAGTGATTGAAGAAGATGTTGTACACCGTAAAGCCGGAGAAGGCATACAGGACCCCAGCCAGCAGACTGCCGTCCTCCGACCGGACCCAACGGCGAGCCCACAGATAGGCACCGCCCCCAGCCAGCGCCATCTTCAGGCAGAGCAGCGGCACCATCATCCACGGCATCCACCGAGAAGGCACCAACAGGCTCAGCCAGAAAAACGGGCTGCCCAGCAAGTAAAAAGAGTAGGAGTTTACAAACCCGCTGCCCAGATCGGTAGCCCAGCTGAAGGTACCGCCCTGTTTGACAAAAGCGTTGGCGTACTGGTAAAAGTTGATCTGCTGGTCGTTAAAGTCGCCGGCATAGTGAAAATAGCCGCCGCCTGCCACCGCGTCTGCGATGCAGTGGGGCAAAAACAAAGCCGCCGCCAACAAGAAACAGAGCCAGAATGCCCGCCCGTAGCGTGGTTTTTCGGTTGGAAGTGTAAGCT
Organism: uncultured Subdoligranulum sp.; assembly: GCF_937890665.1. Next base: position 19,853 of record NZ_CALADU010000025.1, on the reverse strand, counting down.
GCATAGCCAAAACCCCGGAATCATCCCGTTAAACGTACTGTGTTTATGGTAAAATCGTGCTATACTGAAGTATACCACACAGGAAAGGACACGTGAAGATGAAAACCTATCCGCTGAGCGCCCTGCTGGGGCGCATGAAGTACATCACCCGGTGGAGCCTGATGCGCAACGGCCGCCCCGAAAGCCTGAGCGAGCACACCGCTGACACGGCGCTGCTGGCCCACACCCTCTGTCTAATCGCCAAGCACTGCACCGGCACCGGGGCCGGGCTGCGCCCCGAAGTGGTAGCCACGGCGGCGCTCTACCACGACGCGCCGGAGATCTTGACCGGCGACATGCCTACCCCCGTCAAGTATAAAAACGAGGAGCTGCGCACCGCCTACAAGGCCGTGGAGCGGGAGAGCGCCCGGGTGATGGCCAGTCTGCAGCCCGAAGAACTGCGGGCCGAGACCGAAGCCTACCTGACCGGGACGGTACTCAACGAAGCAGAGCGCAAGCTGCTGAAAGCTGCAGACCGGCTTTCGGCCATCATCAAGTGCATTGAGGAAAGTCAGGGCGGCAACCGGGAATTTGAGGCCGCCCGGGAACAGCAGCTCAACGCCCTGCATGCACTGGACTGCCCCGAAGCGGAGTATTTCATCCAGCATATGCTGCCCTGCTACGCTCAGAATCTGGACGAGCTGACCCGGGGCCGGTTCTAAAACCGGTTCCCGCTTTCGTCCTGCCGGGGCAGGCGCTGATTACGCCGGTCAGTCCTGCAGGCGGTAGACCGCATCAATGAGTTTGTCCACATCGGTAAAATGTTCCAGCATGGAACAGTACCGCCGCAGGGAAGCCGCCCCCCGCAGGCCTTTCATATAGTGCATGGCTTGACTGCGGGCTTGGGGCATGGCCAGCCATTCCCCTTTTTCCTCGCACATCTCATAGATTTGGCGGCGCAGGGCGTCCATCCGCTGGTTCAGGGTGGGCTCGGCGGGCGGTTCCTCGCCCAGCAGCGCCGCCCGGACCCGGTCAAAGAGCCACGGGTCCCCCAGCGCACCCCGACCGATCATCCCGCCGTCACAGCCGGTCTTGGCCAACAAGTCCAGCGCCCCCTCGGCGGTGGTCACATCTCCGTTGGCCAGCACCGGGATGGTCACCGCCTGCTTGACGGCGGCAATGGCGTCGGCGTCGATGGGGGGAATATACATCTGTTCCCGGGTGCGGCCATGTACCGCCAACAGGTCGGCGCCGTTGGCCTCACATTGTTTGGCTACCTCCACACCGGTGAGATGGTCGGCATCCCAGCCGATGCGCATCTTGACGGTCAGGGGCGTGTCATCCCCCAAGGCCTTGCGGGCAGCGGCTACCATGGACCCGCAGAGCGGCGGGTCCAGCAAAAGGTGGCTGCCTGCCCCGCTGGAGGTGATTTTGGGCGCCGGACACCCCATATTGATGTCCAGTATATCAAACCGAATGCCCTTTTCCCGCACCAATAAAATAGCCTTAGCCAACGTTTCCGGCTCGGCACCGAAGAGCTGGATGGCATAGATGCCATGGGGGTCGGGGTCCTTGAGCAGGGCAAAGGACTTGCGGTCCCCGAAATCCAGTGCCTTGGCACTGGCCATCTCGCTGACGGTCCAGGCTGCGCCGTGGTCCGCCATCATCCGGCGGCAGGCGGCATCGGTCAAACCGGCCATGGGCGCAAAGACCGCCCCCACCGGTATCTGTAAATGTTTGAGTTGCATGGGATACCTCGTTTTTGGATTTCGCATTCCATTCTACCACATTTGCGCCGTTTGTGGTATACTTATTCTATATGCAAATTGCGCCAAAGGAGCTTTTCTATGAAATTGATGGTACTGGACGGCAACAGTCTGGTCAACCGGGCCTTTTTCGGCATCAAACTGCTGACTACGAAAGACGGCCGCTACACCAATGCGATTTTCGGGTTCCAGAACATTCTTTTGAACCTGCTCAGCGCCCATCAGCCCGACGCGGTGGCTATCGCGTGGGACGAGCGGGCCCCCACCTTCCGCCATCAGGCCTATGACGGCTACAAGGCCACCCGCCACGGCATGCCGGAAGAACTGGCCCAGCAGATGCCGGTTTTGAAAGAGCTGCTGGACGATTTGGGGTTCGTGCAGGTGAGCAAGGCCGGGTGGGAAGCCGACGATATTCTGGGCACGCTGGCCGCTGCCTGCGAAGCCCAAGGCGGCACCACCCTGCTGGCCACCGGCGACCGGGACAGCCTGCAGTTGGTGGATGACGCCACCACCGTTTTGCTGGCCACCAATAAAGAGACCCTCACGATGGACCCTGCGGCCATCCGGGAAAAATACGGCGTAGACCCCGCCCAACTCATCGATGTGAAGAGCCTGATGGGCGATTCGTCGGACAACATCCCCGGTGTGCCGGGCATCGGCGAAAAAACCGCGCTGGCGCTGGTACAGAAATTCGGCAGTCTGGACGCCATCTATGAACATCTGGAAGACCCGGCTATCAAGCCCGGACAGCGCACCAAACTGGGCGCCAACCGGGACAAGGCCGAGCTTTCCTATATGCTGGGCACCATCCGCAAGGACGCCCCCATCGACACCGACCCCGCCGCCTATACCCGCCGCCCCGGCGACGGCGCGGCCGCGGCCCATCTGCTGGCCAGTCTGGAGATGCACAAACTCATCGACCGCTGGCAGTTGACAGGAGGCAGTGCCCCAGCAGCGACGGAAACCGCTCCGCTGTCGACGGTAGATCCATCTCCCCTGCCGCTGGTGGTGGAAGGACGGCTCTATCTGGCCCAAAACGCCGACGGAAACTGGTACGCTGTGCAGGATGGGCAGGTCTTTTTGCCTGACGCCGACCGACTGGCCGGGCTGCTAGACAGCGACGCGGAACTCTGGGTCTTTGACGCCAAGCCGCTCTACCATCTGGCATTGGAGCGGGGCGGCATTGGCAAGGCCATCCGTTTTGACGGCAAATTGGCGGCCTATCTCTTGAACCCGTCGGCCAGCGGTTACGCTGTGAAGAATCTGGCCGGTGAGTACGACGTGCCCGCTGCTTTTGCCTGCGAGGCAGCCCCCGACGCCGGGGCGTTGGCCCCGCTGTTGGACAAGCTGGCGGCTGCACTGGACGAGAGCGGCCAGCGCAAACTCCACGATGAGATGGAACTGCCGCTGGCCCGGGTGCTGGCCGATATGGAACGCAGCGGCTTTGCGGTGGACGCCGACGGCATCCGCGCCTTCGGGGACAGCCTGCGAGGCGAACTGGACGGCATTCTGCAGAGCATCTACGACGAAGTAGGCTACGAGTTCAATGTGAACAGCCCCAAACAGTTAGGGGAAGCTCTCTTCGACAAGCTGGGCCTGCCGCCCCGGAAAAAGACCTCCCGGGGTTATTCCACCGACGCCGCTACGCTGGAAAGCCTGCGGCCTTACAGCCCGGTGATCGACCAAATTTTGAAGTACCGCACCTACGCCAAGCTGCTTTCCACCTATGTGGAAGGGCTGCTCACCGCCCAAGCTGCCGATGGCCGGGTGCATTCCACCTTCATCCAGACCGAGGCCCGCACCGGACGGATCTCCTCCACTGAGCCCAACTTACAAAACATTCCCATCCGCACCGAGCTGGGCAGCCGCCTGCGGGGTTTCTTTGTGGCGGGGACGGGCAACCTTCTGGTGGATGCCGACTATTCCCAGATCGAACTGCGGATTCTCGCCCACATCACCGGGGACGAGGCCATGCAGCAGGCGTTTTTGCACGGAGCGGACATTCACCGCTCCACCGCCGCCAAGATCTACCACATTCCGGAAAGTGAAGTCACACCCCAACTGCGCTCCGCCAGCAAGGCCATCAACTTCGGCATCATGTACGGCAAGGGTGCCTTTTCCTTAAGCAAGGATCTGGATGTGTCGGTGAAGGAGGCGGACGCCTTCCTGAAAACTTATCTGGCCACCTTCCCCAAAGTGGACGGCTATATGCAGGACTGCATCGCCCACGCCAAAGAGAAGGGCTATGTGGAGACCCTCTTCGGACGCCGCCGCGCTTTGCCGGAACTGGCCAGCTCCAACTTTCAGGTCCGGGCCAGCGGCGAGCGGATGGCCCGCAACACCCCCATTCAGGGCACCGCAGCGGACATCATCAAGCTGGCCATGGTCCATGTATGGCAGCGTCTGCGGGCGGAAAAACTGCAGGCCAAGCTGCTTTTGCAGGTCCACGACGAACTGATCGTGGAAGCACCGGAAAGCGAAGTAGAGGAAGTCAAACGCGTTCTGCGCGAGGAAATGGAACAGGTCGTCCAGTACAGCGTGCCGCTGACCACCGATGTGGGCACCGGCAAGACTTGGCTGGAAGCCCATTGAGAGGATCGAAACAACCATGTATGTGTTAGGAATTGAATCCACCTGCGACGAAACCGCCGCCGCTATCGTGGAAGATGGGCGCAAGGTAATCTCCAACGTAATCGCCACCAGCGTCAAGGAACAGGCCCTGTATGGCGGCGTGGTGCCCGAAATCGCCAGCCGCCGCCATGCGGAGTCCATCAGCGCGGTGGTAGATAAGGCTTTGGCCGACGCCGGAATGACCATGGCCGACGTGGGCGCGGTGGCCGTCACCTTTGCGCCGGGGCTCATCGGCGCGGTGCTGGTGGGGGTCAACTTTGCCAAAGGGTTGGCTTACGCGGCGGGCAAACCGCTGGTACCGGTCCACCATCTGCGGGGCCACATCGCGGCCAACTACCTGACCCACCCGGCCCTGCATCCCCCCTTCCTGTGTCTGGTGGCCAGCGGCGGCCACAGCCATATCGTGCTGGTGGAGGACTGGTGCCGCTATAAGGTGCTGGGCCGCACGGTGGACGACGCCGCCGGGGAAGCCTACGACAAAGTAGCCCGGACCTTGGGATTGTCCTATCCCGGTGGCCCCAGCGTGGCCGCTGCAGCCAAGGGCGGTGACCCCCATGCCTACAAGTTGCCGGTGCCCCACGTAGAAGGAAAATACAACGTCAGTTTCAGCGGTTTGAAAACCGCCGTCATCAACGAGGTACACAACGCCGAACAAAAAGGCGAACCCATCAACGTTGCGGATATGGCCGCCAGCTTTCAGGAGCGAATCGACCAGATTTTGGCCAAAAAGCTCCTTTCGGCAGCGGCGGACACCGGCGCCCAGACCATCTGTCTGGCGGGCGGCGTGGCGGCCAATGGACGGCTGCGCCAACTGGTCAACGACGGCGCCCAAAAGCTGGGTGCCAAGATCTATCTGCCCGAGTTGAAATACTGCGGCGACAACGGCGCTATGATTGCGGCGCAAGGCTACTACGAGTATCAGGACGGCAATGTGGCGGGCTGGACCCTCAACGGGCTGCCCACCCTGCCCATTGATTATCGGTAAAAAGCAAACTAGGAGGCGGCTTCCCAAAAGGGAGCCGCCTCCTAGTGTTATAAGCTGAATCAGCCGTTGGCAGACAAAAGTTTTGCGTCGGGCAGTTGGATGAGCCCCCAGTGCCGGGCGTTCCATTCGATGCGCTGTTTTTCCGCCACGGTATCCACCATACCGAACCGGGGGCCCGGTACGCAGTCCTCGTCGCTGTGACCGCCGCCGTCCCCGAGAGCGAACAGCGTAAAGTAGGTGTTGTACTGGGCCGGCGAAAGCATTGAGAGATCATATTCCAGCGCCAGCCGGTTTTCCCCCGTCTGCATCGCCAGGCCGTACAGGCAGGAGGTCGCCAGCGGCGCCCCTACCTCGTCCCGGACCTCAAACCGCAGGCCGATCTGATCCAGCGGCCGCTTGGCGTCAATGACCATCTCCAGCCGCACCGGCTCGCGGCGTTCCAGCGACTCGATGGAGGCTGCCGCAAACCGCACATTGCGGATGCGCAGATCATCGGCCTGACACCAGCTTTCCCGCTGGTAGTTGGTATAGTCCACAAAATTGCCGCTCTGGGCCTTGGTGGCCAGATACAGCGCAATGCCGGTATCCACATCGCCATCAAAGATGATTTTGCCTTGGTCCAGCACGATGCACCGGTCGCAGAGATCCCGGATGGTGGCCATATTGTGGCTGACGTACAAAACCGTCTTGCCGTCCCGGGTAGCTGCCTGCCGCATCTTGGTCAGGCACTTTTTCTGGAACTTCATGTCGCCTACGGCCAGCACTTCGTCCATGATCATGATTTCGCTGTCCAGATGGGCCGCCACACTGAAGGCCAGCTTGACGTACATGCCGCTGGAATACCGTTTGACCGGCGTGTCGATGAAGTCGCCTACCTCGGAAAATTCGATGATCTCGCTCATCTTGGCGTCGATCTCCGCCCGGGTCATGCCCAGAATGGCGCCGTTGAGGTAGACGTTCTCCCGTCCTGTCATTTCAGGGTGGAAGCCGGTACCCACCTCCAGCATGGAGGCCACCCGACCATAGAGGTCGATGTCCCCCTCGGTGGGGGCAGTCACGTGGGTGAGCAGTTTAAGCAGGGTACTCTTGCCCGCGCCGTTGGAACCAATGATGCCCACCGCTTCGCCTTTGCCCACCGTAAAGCTGACGCCGTTGAGCGCCATAAAGGTGGTGCCAATGAGCCGCTGGTCGGTGCCGATCAGCGTGTTGGGGTCCTCTTTGCCCCGCTTGCGCGCCCACCAGCTTTGCAGGTCACCCCGCAGCGTACCGCCGCCGATCTGGCCGATCTTATAGCGCTTCTTCACGTCCCGGACGCGGATCATGATGTTGTTGTCTTGCTGCATGATGCGCTCCTCCTTACACGGTATCCACGAAGGTCTTTTCCACCTTGCTGAACAGCGAGAGACCCAGCGCCAGCAGAACGGCGGTCCACGCCAGCGAGATGACCCACATCAGCAGGGTGACCTGTCCCGACCCGAAGAAGATATAGCGGAAGGTTTCCATCGGTGCGGTCATGGGGTTGAAAAGCATAGCCGCATAGAGCACCCGGCTCATGCCGGACACGGTGGAGAGCGGATAAACCACCGGCGTACCGTACATCCAAAGCTGCACGCCGAAACTGACTACCACCATCAGGTCACGGTAGCGGGTGGTCAGACTGGAAACAATGATGCCGCAGCCCAGCCCCAGCAACCCCACCTGCACCAGCAGCAGCACGGTAAGGGGCATCAGGGCCCAATGGGGGGACACCTGCCCCACTGCCACGTAGTAGATCAGCAGCAGGAAGAACATTACAAACTGCAGCAGGAAGTTGATCAGGGCGGACAGCATGGTGGAGATGGGCATAGTCAGCCGCGGAAAATACACCTTGCTGAAGATGGCCGAGTTGGCGGTAAACGTGGCGGAAATTTTGTTGATACAGGCCGAGAAAAAGCCCCACAGGGCGGTGCCCGCCAGATAGAACAGGCCTTGCGGCACGCCGCCGGTGGACATACCGGCGATAACGCCGAACATGACGGTATACATAGCCGCCGAGAGCAAGGGGTTGATCAGCACCCACGCCGGGCCCAACACCGTCTGTTTGTACATAATGGCGAAATCCCGCTTGACAAACAGCCAGATCAGGTCCCGGTAGCGCCACAGCTCCCCAAAGTCCACATGGGACAACCCTTTGGCGGGGCTGTAATGCACGTGGTACTGTTTTTGTGTTTGTTCCATGGTTGGCTCCTTTTGGGTAGCAGGTCACTGCCTGCTGTGCAGAAATTTGAGATAGACCGGCAGCCCCAGCCGCAGCAGCGCGGCGCGCAGCCACATGCTCTTTTGGCCGGTACGGCGGGCCAAGCGGCCATACGCCGCCGCACACCCCCGACAGGCAGTGCGGTACCGCTGCTGCTGGGCGGCGGTGGACAGGTCAAAGCGGTATTTTTCGCTAAGATTCTGGATAGCGTCATTCAGCAGGCCTTCGGCCCGCAGCATGTCACCTTTATCGGCAAAATAATCACACCACTCCAGCAAGAATTCGCTGCGGTCCAGATAGTTGCGGCTGGACCCCTGCGCCATGATGCTGCCGCTGTGCTGGATGTACCGGTACCCCGGGTAGGCCAGACAGACGATGGTATGGCATTGATGCAAAAGATGGGGCATGAGGAATTGGTCCTCATACCGCTTACCCTCCCGGAAACGCAGTTCCCGGAACAGGTCCGCTTTGATCAGTTTGCTGCACGCGATGGCGTAGTATACCTTCTGTTCCCCCAGCGCAAAGTAGCGCTGCCACACGCCGTCCTCGTCCAGCACTTCGTCCCGAAAGATGGTGAAATCCGGCTTACCCAGCGGCTGATCGTTCTCGTCCACATAGACCAGATTGATGATGACCATCTCCGCATTGTGTGCTTGCTGGGCCTCCCATGCCTGACGCAGGGTGTCGGGTTCCAGCGTGTCATCGGCATCCAGAAAGGTCACAAACTGTCCGGTGGCCACTGCTAGCCCGCTGTTGCGCGCCGCCGACAGCCCTCCGTTTTCCCGGTGGACCACCCGGATGCGGGGATCCTTGCGGGCCCATGCCTCACACAGGGCCGGGCAGCCGTCGGGGCTGCCGTCATCCACCAGCACGATCTCCAGATCCCGGAAGGTCTGGGCCACCACGCTGGCGACACAGGCATCCAGATACCGCTCCACGCGGTAAACCGGTATGATGACACTGATGGCAGGCATAGCAATTTCCTCTTTCGTCAGGATGTTCCGCCCCGGCGCAGGGCCAGCAGGCGGGTATAGGCATAAAACACCGGCAGTCCGGCCCGGAGCGCCGCGGCCCGTAACTGCAGCGAGCGCGCCCCCTTTTGGGTGGCCAATGCGTCGTAGGTATGGCAAAGTTCCGCCTTTGTGGCGTTGAACTCTTCCCGGTGGCCGGGTTTGCGCAGGTCGTAGGCGGCCTTATTGCGGTAGAGAAACAGTGCCGCATCGGTCAGGGCGCCCTCGGCCCGGTCATACCAGCCCCGGGACAGGAAATATCCGGCCCGGTGGATGTCCCCCCGGGTGACCGCCAACCGCACTTCCCGGCGGGCGGTCTCGGTGATGCTGCCGGTGTGCTGCAGCACATAGTAGCCGGTATAGGCCAGACACTGAATGCGGCGGCACCGGGCAATGAGATCGGGCAGGACGTAGTAATCCTCGTGGACCATGCCTTCGGGATAGCGTACCCCATCAAACAGCTTGGCAGCGTAGAGCCGGTGGGCTGTGCCGGTAAACTGGCTGATCCACGGGGTGTTGAAGGCATCCCAAAACTGTTCTTCGTCGAGCAGCACATCCGAAGCAAAGCACTGTTCCGGCGCATGAGGCTGCAGAGTGCCGTCCTCGAAACGGCGGCAACTGTTGCAGATAACCAGTTCCGCGCCGCTTTCTTGGGCTGCCTGATACAGGGTGGCAAACAGGTCAGGGGCGATGGTATCGTCGCTGTCCACCATGGTGATCCAATCGCCTTGGGCAGCATCCAGCCCGGCGTTGCGGGCGCCGGACGGTCCCGGTCCCGTTTTGGGCGGATGGAGCGCCCGGATGCGGGCATCCTTCCCGGCCCATCCATCGCAGAGAGCCGGACAGTTGTCGGGACTTTCATCGTCGACGAGCAGCAGCTCAAAGTCGGCAAAAGTCTGGGCTAGGATGCTCTGCACACAGGCATCCAGCGTGGCTTCGGCCTTATAGACCGGCACGATCACGGTGAGAATCGGTTTGGTTTGCGGCATAGCGGTTCCTTTACGGTGCGGCGGGCGCGTCGTCCACGCCCGGCAGATGAATCAGGCTGCCCATGTATTCGTTGGCGCTCTCGGGGTGCCAGCGGGAGATGCCGCTCTCGGTGGTGAAGGTCATCTCGCCGAATTTGATGGAACCGTCGTTGAGAGAATACAGGTCCACCCGCACCGCCGTAAAGCCCTGACTCAGTGTACGGGCCAGTTCCAGCATCTTTTCCAGATTCTGGGGCCGGGGAATGTCGGGTTGTTCCAGCGGTACATTGATGTTGAAGGGCAGCAAGTTCCAATCGGCATCATAGAAGATCATCCGTTCTTCTTTGTCGGTATACCGTTCCAGAATGTGCAGGATGATCTTGGGTTCCCCGTTAAAACAGAAAATCTTGTAGTCGTACAGGTCGCCGCCGTCGTTCTCGATGAACTTTTCCACGATGATTCGCGGTTTGATGTGGATATACTGGACATCCAGACCGCCCATCAGGTAGCAGTAGTTCAGCTTGAGCCAAGTTTCGATTTTGCGCTTGGCATCGGCTTTATCAAACTTGGATTTGTCCTGCACGGCGATGTTCCACCCGGCGCCGTGGTTGACTTTGAGCATAAACTTATCGGGCAGTTTGTCGAAGTCGATGTCGTCGAATCGATTCCAGACGCCCAACAGCGGGATCAGATACTCCTCCCCGATCTTTTCCTTGACCCACTCCCGCACGGTGTACTTGTCCACCAGCGGATAGACTTCCTCAAACCCGCCGTAGAGCTTAAGCCACTGGGTCTTTTCGCTGAAAGTTTTGGGATGTTCCAGATCCAGCGGGGTGTGGGTGTAGTTGGTTTCCAAGAACCACTTTTTCAGGGCCTCGGGGTAGTCCTTCTTTTTCAGGCAGGCCCAGTAGGCATAGTTTTTATTGGCGATCTTATGGTATTTGGCATAGATCACCAGATACCGCACACTGGTGACGGGACCGTTGTGCAAAAGATATTTCAGCGCCCGGACAGCGTTGCGGGGCAGCCAAGTAATGGCCCGCCCGATTTTGTAGGAGGAAGAGCCGTATACAGCTTCCAGCTCATGGCGCAGCAGGCGTGCCTGCTCCTCTGCGCTGAGTTCATGCATATCTTCCATGTGGTAACACTCCCCTGTTCAGGCGTTCTGTTCCTGCTTTTGGCGCGCTTCCTCCAGCAGGGCACGGACCTTCGGTTTCCAGATACAATGGCGGTAGACCTTCGCCACAAAGAACCAGACCGGATTTTCCAATTCACACCACAGTTTCGAAAGCGCCGACTCGTTGTTGTAGTTGACGATACGGCGCAGCCGACCCGCATGGTAGGTGTGGATATTCTCCATATAGGTCTGGGCTTCGGTGGTGAGCTGCGGATTTTTGCGGTCCGCAAACAGGGACTGGTATTCCCGCAGGAACCGCACCAGCCCTGCTCCGTCAAACTTGCGGGTGATGGTACGCTGTTCATATAAAATCAACGCCGTCAGAATATCGTTTTGGTAGGGACTGCGGCGATGGTAGGTGCTGCCCTCCATCTGGCGGTAGTTGAACATGCAGTCCGGCAGATAATAAATATCGCCGTAGGGCAAAAACTGGAAGGTCAGCGGGTTGTCGATGATGGGAATGCCGCTGGTATAGGGGTCAATGCCCTGCAGCCCGATGTTGCGGAACATCATAGCGTTGGTGTGTACGTACAGGAAGCTCCAATACTCCTCCGCCGTCAGGCTGCATTCCCGCAAAGGCCGCTCGATGGGCTTGGTCTCGCCGGTGCTCTCCCAATAATAGCAGCCGTTATGCCCACAGCCGATGTAGCGATGCTCGGTGTCGGCGTCCAGAATGTCCGCCTGTTTTTGCAGCTTGTGTTCGTCGGTGTAGAAGTCGTCGCCATCCAGATAGCAGACATAGGTTCCCTTGGCCTCATAAAACAGGCGTCCCCGGATGGCATTCATCCGCTGGATGCGCTCGTTGGCTTCATACTTGGCGCCGGGGATGCGATCCATCACAAAAACCCGCACCGAGTCGGGATAGTTCTGCTCCCAGACCCGCAGTTTTTCCACCGTACCGTCATCGGAACCGTCGTCGGCACAGAGGATCTCCACCGGGAAATCGGTCTTTTGCCCCACCACACTGCGCAGGGTCTCATCCACATAGGGGGCCAAATTGTAAAAGGATATCAGTACGCTGACCTTTGGCTGCGCCATCGCTCAGTCCTCCTTGTTTGGGTCGGTGATTGCACGCAGGACAGCCGGCAGGTCGTCCCAAGCGTGAAGCCCCTGCTGCTGCCAGTACCGACGGCTGCGAAAGCCGCGGTTTAGCAGATAACAGGGAATGCCTAGCTGCTGTGCCGCACGCAGGTCGGCCTCGGTGTCCCCCACCATGCAGTCGCCGGGGCAGATACGGGGCCGCAACCGTGCCGCTTTCTCGTCGGCAGCATGCCGGGGCGGCACCACCAGCAGTTCCTCCACCAGCGGCAGCAAACCGCAATCCGCCAGCGTCTTGCGCAGGGCTTGGGGGTTCTGGCGGGCCGAAACCAACACGATTTGGGCCGGCAACTGCCGCACCGCCTGCAAAAAAGGCACGGCATCCTCATAGGGGCGGTCCATGGCCAGATAGGCAGGGTCTTCGATTTGGGCCTGCCACCGGGCTGCCAGACCGGCGGCCTGTTCGGGGGAAAAGCCGGCGGTTTCCATCCACGCCCGGGTGCTGTGCCCGTCTGCTTTATAGGTCAAATAGTCCGGCGCATCCTCCGGCCACAGGCAGCCGTCCTGCTGCAGAAGGTCCTGCAGCAGGCGGGTATGACGGGCGCTGCTGTCCAGCAGGGTGCCGTCCACGTCACAATAGACTGTCACCGAACCACCACTTCCTCATAGACCCGCAGCACCGCTTTTACGGTGGGGTCTGGCTGCAGCCAGTCCGCAGGCACCGGCTGCCCGCAAACGTTGGCCCAAAAAGCTCGGACCAACTGGAACCCGGCCGCAGTGGCCAGCGCCGTGCCCGCACCAAGGCGCAGGTTGCAGTCGATGAGATTCCAATGGCCTCGATGCTGCATAAACTGGGCGCAGAAAGCCGCCGGACAAGGTACGATCTGCACCAGTTTCTGGATGGTTTCTTCAATTTCCGGCAGATGGAGCGGCACCATCTTGGTGCAAACCCCCGCCTTGGTCACCACCCGTTCCCGACAAAAGACCCGCAGCTGCCCCTGCGCATTGAAAATTTCCGCCGTGACTTCCCGGCCATCCCCGTCGCACTTTTCCTGCAACAGCTCCCCGGGTTCCAGCGTCAAAGGCTGCCCGCCCACCACGGTGCGCATGCCCTGTGAACCGCAGCCGATCTTCTTTTTAACTACATAAAGACGCCCCGGTTCGGTCTGGGCAGGGTCTACCAGCGGCGGGGTGGGCAGACCATGGGCTTGCAGAAAAGCCGCCATCTGCGCCTTGTCGCTGAGCAGTTCCGCCGTGCGGCGCACAGGCGCCGTGGAGTGTACCCCCAACGCGGTCAGGTTCGGGGCATCGTCCGCCCAGCGGAACAGATCTTGGTCGATCAACGGCACGATGGTATCGATGTGTTCTTGCCGCAAGATTTGGCAAATCGCTTCCTCGTACCCCGGTTGGGCCAAAGGCGGCACCTGATGGTAGTGTTCGGTCAGTACCGCTGCCGGAACCAGTTCCCGGGGATTGATGTCCGCTAAATGCAGGGTGATCTCATCGGCAAAATACTGCTGGGCTACCTGCGCCAGATGCCAGCCGGTGGTCACTCCGGCGGATAATAGCAATACGTTATGCACGGTCAAGCCTCCGGGGCGGATGCAACCATCCGTTTAAATTCATCGTAATCGCGGATGTAGTCGTCGGCATCGTAGTAGGAATCCGCTGCCACACACAGCACCGAATTTTCCTGCTGCCAGATCATCTCCCGCCACATGAAGTGCTCCACGATGAGGCCTTTGGCCGGATCGTTGAGCAACACTTCGGTCTTTTCATGGCCGTCGTCCAACCGGATCAGAATGCTGCCGTAGGGGCACCACAGCACCTGCCGCAGCGCCTTGTGGGCATGACCGCCCCGCTGTACCCCCTTGGGGGCACCATAGATATAGTAGATACGCTGGATGGCAAAGGGAACATCCCGCTCCCCTTCAAAGACAGAGAGTGTGCCCATCCCTTCCGCCGTAACGCTTTTCATGCTGATGGTTTGAAGTATCATCCTTTTCCGCCTTTCTTCAGGAGATGCGGACGACTGCCGTGCCGTCGATCATCGCGCAATAGTCCCCGTTGGGATAGCTGGGCATTGCCTGCACCCGGGGATCCTCCGCCCATGCATCCAGCTGGGCTTGGTCGGCCACCACATTGGCCGAACTGCCCATCACATGCTGGAACCACCACTTGATGGTACCATCGTAGGTGAGGGCCGAATTGACCTGATGCAGGTCCCCTTCCTCATACCAGCTGAAGGCCGGGTCATGGTAGGCAAACTGGGAATCGGTAAACTCGCCGGCAAACACCACCGGGGTAACGCCTTCCTCGTAACCGGGCAGCTCCTGTACTTTGGCCATAACGGCGGTGATCTGCCGGGCGGTCTGGTCATAGACCAACTTGGTATAGACATAGGCGCCGTTGGCGCAGATGGCCATTCGCAGAATCATAAACCCGCACAGCAACGCCAGCATCCAGCGGCCCAGCGGCCGGAGTTCCTGCTTGGCCTCGCTCCAGAGCAGCAGCGGCAGTGCATAGACGAGGAACAGCGCATGCTGCATAAGGATATACACATTGCCGGATGCCAGCAGATAGATCAAGTTGAGCCCCAGCGGCAGCAGAGCCACCGCCAGCAAGGTTTGCACCACGGTGCGCAGCGAACGTCCCCGCAGCCGCAGTACCAGCCCGATCAGGCTGCCCAAGAGAAGCAAGGCTGCCGCCACCCGCATGCCCCGGTCATTCCAACCAGAATACCCCAGCAGGGTGGTGAAGAAATTTTTGTACACCGCCGGGATCCCTGCCAGCAGTGCCGCAGGCCCCAGTCGAGTGAGCTGGGCCAACCCGTTGCCGGTATCGGCCAGTTGGTACCCGGTCAGCGCCAGCGATACCTTGACGGAAATCAGGTAAAGCAGCCCGCCCAGCAGCAGCGAAACCACCCCATAGACGCCGTGGAGCAGCCACGCCCGCCACGGGGTATCCTGCAAGGCCCGCCGCACCAGCAACAGCAAAAACAGCCCCAGCGCGAACTGGATGTAAGACTGGTAGAGGGCCAGACACCCACAGAAGCAGAAGGCCGCCATGACGGCCCCCCACGGTGCAGGCGCTTTTTCGACACACAGCACCCCCACGCAGGCCAAAAGCATGGCCAACAGGTAGGCGTCGGTCTCATAGGTATAGGTGGCCAGCATGGCCGTCACACTGGCACAGGCCCCCAATAGGCCGGTGAGCAGCGCAGCAGCGCCCCGGCGCAACTGCAGCAGATAGGCAATAAAGTAACCGGCCAACGCCACATACACCGTGCTGAACGCACCAATGAGCCACGGCGCCGCTACCTTGCCCCGCACCAGCGGGAAATAGAGGTTTTGCGCCCAACGCCCCAACACATACATGGTCCACTGGGCATCAAAGACCAGCACCGTGCTGTCGTGGTTGGGAAACAGGTTGGTAAAAGCAAAGCCATGGGCCAACAGCATACAGACCAGCGCCGCCAGCGACACGGTGCCCAGCAAAGGCAGGTCGACCCGTTTACGGCAGGCATAGACCCGCTGTTCCAGACTGTCCAACATCGGTTGCATGAAGAAGGTTCTCCTTTGTGTATTGTTCAGGGCTGGGACGCCGCCGCATAGATAGCCCGCAGCGTCGCCTCTTCGCCGTTGACCGGCGGCTGCCAGCTGCGCTGCGCCTTCTTGAAGGGGGCGTTCTGGGGTACGATCAACCGGCCTACCAGCCCACGTACCAACCGGCTTTTGTGCCGGTCGTTGAAGAAATAGGCGTGGGCCAGCCGGACCGTCCGGTCTTTGGGATACTGCCGGTAGAGCAGTTCCACCATGGCGCGCCACTCGGCGGCCATCCGTTGGCGGGCCGACTCGTTGGTGGAGACGCCTTCCCCATATTCATACCACGTGGTCAGACGGTCGTAGCGCCGGATGGGAATGCCCCGCACGGCAAACAGCCGCACCGAGAAATCCTCAGCCAACCGTACATGTCCGGCCAGCAGCTGCAACGCCTCCACCAGCAGGTCCCGCTCGTACACCATGCCGCAGCCGCTGATACCGTCATCGTAGAGCAGCAGATTGCGCTTGATCACGTCCGGCTGGTAGTGGGCGGGATCGTACGGGGTACGGTCAAAAGGGGTCTCCCCCGGGGCTGGGGTCGGTTCCGGTCCCGGCGTATAGTAGGCTTGTTTGGCAAACGCCACCCGGGGCGCATCGGTTTGCAGCCGTTGCAGCCACCAAGCCAGCGTGTCTTGGTCGTAGAGATAATCCCCCGGCGACAAGGTCAAAATCCAACGGGTGGATACCTTTTGCGCCGCATGGAGAATATTGCACACCGTACCGCCGTTTTGCGGCATGGCTACGGTCTGCACGGCGGTGATGCCATGCTCCGCCAGATAGACTTGGCTGTCCGCAAAAAAATTCTGCGGCGAACCATCATCGGCCAGCACCACCGCAAAATCCCGGGTAGTCTGCATCGCCAACGAGGCCAACGTCCGCCGCAGCGCCTGCGGGTCGGGCCGGTATTGGGCGACGAGCACCGTCAACAAAGTTTCCATCTCCGGCCCTCCCTCCGGTTTAGGCCATCCGGCCCATTTTTCCGCGCCAGAAATCCAGCGCACCGCGGAACGCACCATAGCTGCGTCCCTTTTTGCGACCCAACAGTTTGGTCAACGCATACCGCGCCGCGCCGGTGACCAGCGGCCCCACGGTTTTGGCCCGGCTATACAAATGGCTCTTTCCTTTGCAGGTCAGATACAGCGTATTGCGGGTGATGTAATACACGGACAACATTCCCCCAGCGCTGCCACCGGCTTTGTGCCAGATTTTGGCGTCGGGCAAAAACCACAGCGGCACCCCGGCGTCAGCCAAGCGGATGCAGTAGTCCACATCCTCGCAGTACATAAACAGCGTTTCATCAAGGAAACCCACCCGTTCGATCACGTCCCGGGGCAGCAGCACGCAGCAGAAGGTGATGAAACTCACCTGCTTTTTTTCCGCAAAAGCAGGGCCGTCTTTTTCGTGCCCGCCCAGATGCTTGACCCGCCCCGTGGCACGGTCCAATTCCCCGCCGGCAAACCAGATCTCGTCCGGCGGATCGAGGAACAGCATTTTGGGGCAGCTTACAGTGCCTTCCGGCGTTTCCAGCAGCAATGTTTCAAGAAAATCCGGGGCAGCCACCGTATCGTTATTGAGCAGCAGCACCCAGTTGCAGCCGTCGGCCAGCGCCCGACGAATGCCCACATTGTTGGCGGCGGCAAAGCCGATGTTGGCCTGCTGGGGCAAAAACACCGTGTTGGCGGGCAGGTGCGGCCGCAGCTGCTCCACCGAATCATTGGTGGAAGCATCGTCCAGCAGGATGATCTCAAAATCCCGGTAGGTCTGCTTGTCCAGACTTTCCAGACATTGGACGGTATCCTGCCAGCCATTATAGTTGGAGATGACGATCCCGACGTTTGGCATGGTTACTCCTTAAACGAATTGACAGCGTCGATGACGGCCTGCACCTGTTCCTCGGTCATGCCGTAGTACATGGGCAGGCTCAGTTCGGTGGCGGAGATTTCCTCCGCAATGGGCAACGCACCGCGGTCAAGGCCCAGTTCCCGGTAGGCCCCCTGTAGATGGATGGGGGTGGGATAATGCTTGTTGGTGCCGATACCCAAGGCGTTCAGGTGCGCTTCCAGCTCATCCCGGGCCTTGCAGCACACAGCAAAGATATGGTAGACATGCTCGCAGTTGGCAGCCACCGTGGGCAGCACCACCGCCGGGTTGGTGATTCCCGCCTGATAGCGGGCCGCAATGCGGCGGCGCTCGGCGTTCATCCGGTCCAGATGGGGCAGCTTGGCGGCCAAAAAGGCGGCTTGCAGTTCATCCAACCGGGAATTTTGTCCTTTATAGATATGATGATACTTGGCGTCACTGCCGTAGTTGCCCAGTGCCCGTACCTTTTTGGCAAGGTCGGGATCATTGGTGGTCACACAGCCTGCATCGCCCAGCGCACCGAGATTTTTGCCGGGGTAGAAACTGAACCCGGCGGCATCCCCCAGACTGCCCGCCCGGCGGCCCTGCCAGGTGGCACCGTGGGCCTGCGCCGCATCCTCGATGACCTTGAGACCGTGGGCCTTGGCGATGGTGGTGATGGCATCCATCTGGGCACACTGGCCATAGAGGTGTACGGCAATGATGGCCTTGGTGCGGGGGGTAATGGCGGCTTCGATGCGGTCGGGGTCCAGATTGTAGGTAGCCAGCAGCGGCTCCACCAGCACCGGGGTGGCCCCTGTATAACTGACGGCCAGCACCGTGGCAATAAAGGTATTGGACGGGACAATGACCTCGTCCCCGGCCCCGATGCCCATTGCTTTGAGGATCAGCACCAACGAATCCAAACCGTTGCCGCAGCCCACGCAATAGTCGGTACCGCAATACCGGGCAAAGGCTTCCTCAAAGGCTGCATCCTCGCGGCCTTCAATATACCAGCTATTTTGCAGCACCCGGTCGAAGGCTGCACGCAGAGCACCGTCCAGTTCTTTTTCCATGGGACGGAAGGAGACAAACGGCACCGAAATCGGCGAATTGGCCATAGACAGCACGCCTACTTTCACAAAAATTGGCAGGCGGGCGCACGCCGCCTACTATATCGTCTTATTATACAACGATTCGGGCGCTTTCGCAACCGTAAAAAACAGGGCGTCCCCTTGAAGGGGAACGCCCTGTTCGGCTTACTGACGGCTTTTCCGTGCCGTTTTGCGGGTGGCACATTTAGGGCCGCAGCCGCACTCGTCCACGCAGACATGGTCGGCGCAGCAGCTGCGCCCTTCCAGATACTTACAGCCCTTGTCGTCGCAGCGGACTTCTGTTTCTGCCGTGGCGGGGGCATTATCGGTCGCCACATTGCCCATGCCCTCGTTACAGCGGTAACTGGTACAAACCGCGTCCTTCTCGCCCGCATGGTGCACCTTGATGCTGCCCAGACAGCAGGCCCCCGCTTTGTTGTGGCAGCAATCGTACTGCGCACAGTCCAGATAGGTCATTGCAATCCACCTCCGTGGCTAGTGTGCCCGAAGGCAGGGTGGATATGCACCAGACGGTTCAGGGCTGACACCGTGTTTCGTCCCGCGACGGGTCGGCGGCAAGCCAAGGGTCAAGTTCCTGCCGCACCGGGTCGCTCATGGGCAACCATGCCAGATAGAAGGAAACAACGCCGGGCCCTGTCAAAAACCGGAGCCGCAGCCCCCTTTCTTCATAGTGATAGGTCACCCCCGGCAGGTCTCCCTCTGTACCAATGCACAGCTTGTGGTTTTGCCAGCTAAGGCTCAGCAAGGCCAGCGCCTCGTCGGTCTCCGGCCCACCGGTTACCGGCAGCGTCGGATCGGCAGCAAGGCGACACACCACCTCCACCGGGGCAGCGGTGCCGGGCAGCAGACAGTCCAGCCGCCAGCGCCCTTCCACCTGAAACTGTCTAGTCTGCAAGGGTAGCGCCGTACAGCAGTACGGTACCGGCCGTCCATCGGCCAGAATCTCCACCGGGCCCAACGGCGTGGATACATTTCCCTGCGCTGCCGCTTCGGGGCGCCGCGGCAGCACCGTGACGGCGGGCAGCCCCCACGCGATCACGTCGATCCGGTCACCGGCCGTCAAAAACACCAGATGGTGCAGTTCTTCCTTCGGTCCGGCAGCAGTTGTTTGCGCCCGAAACCGACGCAGATCAGCGCTGTTTTCCAGCGCATACAGCAGTCCGGTTTCTCCGTTATCCCCGCTTTGCGCTCGCCCGGGTTCAGGGCGGAAAGCCTTTTCACTATGCACCGAAAGGGACAGAAAACCGAACTCCACGGTGATGTACCACCGCACCCCTTCAAATACCAGCGTCAGCCCGCGCCGGTCCTGACGCTGGGACCGCAGTTGGTAGACATCCAGCGGGATGCGTTCCGGCATACAGCGGCGCTCATTTTCCACCACGATGCCCCCCTTCCAGAGAATCTTTCGATTCATAGTATAAATCCCCCATCGCTTTTTTGTAAAGCAACGAGAAAATCATAACCCCACGTTGAACGTGGGGTTTGCAAAACGGCCCCATAGGGGCCA